>MWAX01000130.1 GCA_002068775.1 Actinobacteria bacterium ADurb.Bin346
GGAGCATCAATTAGACCAATGCCAGTTCCACATGGAATCCCGTATTTCTGCCTGAAAACCTGTGCGACTGCAAGATCTGCCAGTACTGCTTCGGGAGTTGAAAAATTTGCTGCCCCGGTAGCAGGATTAAGCACCCCGCAAACACATCTTGCCTCTACGGGATTATCTTCCCTTAATGCCTTTACTGCAGCCCATACCCCAAGTATCTCTGCTACGCCGGTAATAGATGCAGAAATCGGATAGATTGGTGATGATATTCCTATAAGCGGCATCGGCAGAATAAAAATACTTATACCATTTTTAACCATATCTTCAATAATACCTGCCTCCGGCCTAGTTAGCCGCAATGGGGGTTCAGTATCATGTATGTTTACAAGGATGGGATTTTTTATATATTGCGTGGCTGAGCCTTTGACTATCCTTCCCATTTCCATAAGATATGGCAGCTGGCGCCTGTCAATTATTGTTGTGCATCCGGGTTTGGATGAGTGGACAGCAACCATGGCTGCACCTTTTATGGAAACCATTTTTGGTGCTACATCGCTTCCATCTTCTTCTTTTAAGTAATGGACAGCATTGCCAACAGTTACAACTTCAGCAAGGCCTTCGGCTAATTTTATCAAGCGCAAAACATCACTGGCGGATGCATACCTGTTCTGTTTCAATGTGTGGTCATAATAGAGCGGAGCCCCTCCTCCAAAACTTGCCTGAACCTGGGGTGTCCTGTTTTTAAAAGGTGTGTGCCAGCTGAATGTGAGCATATTTTTGTAACTGGTTTCCGGTAATAAACTTAACCGCTTATTAATACTACCGGACATTTCGTCAGGCCTCTCACCAGCTCTTTGTGCGCCCATTAAATTCCCCCGGGAATATTTGTCCTGTTTATTTATTGCATCACTGATTCTTTCTTTTTCTTCAAGGGAAGCAATATTTATTACTTCTTCGGTATATTTTTTTGGTATTCTTACTGTCTCATTTGCAAAATCTACATCAGCCCCCTTTTTTTGCAGAGCATTAAGCATAGATCTGTTTTCGATTTTCATGCCTGGCTCCTCAAGAAGAGAAATTGCATTATCGTGCAGTATTTCAACTTCACTGTCAGAAAGGATCCTGCAAAAATTTTCAATTGACATTATGCCCTCACTTTTTTTACTGTGCTGCAATTATTATGTTTAACCCTTTTCCTTTGTATTGCTTAATAGTCCTTTTGTCTATACCGCTGTCGGTTATTACAACAGGCAGACTTTTCAGAGTGCCAATCCTGGCTATTGCAGTCTTGCTAAAATTACCGCTTACCGCCAGGCCAATTACTTTTTCAGAGATTGACATTATCTTCTTTGTGGCTTCAACCTCTATCAGGCTTGAGCCCATCCAACCAAAGTCAAGGCTGACAGCAATAATTCCCAGGAATGCTTTATTAATTATAATGTCATCAAAGAACCTGATTGACTGAGGTCCTATAAAAAGATCCGGGTCTTTTCGCCATGTTCCTCCGCAGCAAAGTATTTCTCCGTCAAAATCGCCTTTTCTTGCAAGGTCACAAAGCATATCAAGAATGTGAAGGCCCCAGGTAATGACTTTCAGATTTTTTTTCTGCGGCAGAAGCCTTGCAAGCTCAAGCAATGTGGAGCCTGAATCCAGAAAAACAGTGTCTCCATCATTGATATATTTTATCGCTTCTTTTGCAATCTGTTGTTTCTGCTCCTTGAACTCCTTTAAATGCTCCGTAAAAACAGGCTCTGCTGCTGAAGCAGGAGGAGAAGATTTTACACCGCCGTAAACCCTGTTTATGAGGCCTGATTTTGTAAGAATTAGAAGATCACGCCTTGCAGTTATTTCTGAGACCTTGAATTTTTCGGCAATCTGTGGCACATCAGTAAAATCCCTCGAATTAATATAATTTAATATCTTTGCCCTTCTGTCTTCCGGATACATATTTTTTTCAAATCCCTTTCAATTTCATAAATGCAAGCATTGCAGGCAGTTTTTTAAAAAAATGTACGGGTCAAAACATATATTTAACTTCCGTAGACTTTCCCCATAGTTTTTACAAACTTTTCAATTATCTCTTCTGCCTGCTTGTGGGTGGTTATAAGGGGCGGCTTTATCTTTAAAACATTCTTGCCCTTGCCTGAGCCGCCGACTCCAAAAATAATGCCAAACTCAAAGCCTGCATCCCTGACTGCGCTGCACCCTGCGTAATCTGCTTCCCTTGTTGCCGGATCCTTTATAAGTTCAATGCCTATATGAAATCCAAGACCGCGGACTTCTCCAATCTGAGGATACTTGTCTGCTATTTTCCTTACTTCCTGAGCAATAAAGTTTCCCTCTTTCTTTACATTTTCAAGGATATTGTCGCGCTCTATTATTTCTATCTGCTTTAAGGCAGCAACCTGAGAAACCTGATTATTGCCAAAAGTATGGAGATCTATGCCATCCATTTTCACGCCTTCTATGTCATCAGATATTACGATGCAGTTTATTGGAAAGCCCGCCCCCATTGATTTTCCGCAAACCATTATATCTGGAGTCACCCCATAATGGTTTGATGCACTCCAGTCACCCAGGCGGCCAAAAGCTGTTTGAATGCAGTCCCATATAAGTATTATTTTATTTTTTGTGCAGATATCCCTGACACCCTGGAGATATTTTTTTGAAAATATAAGTTGTCCGCCGGATGCCTGTAATGGCTCCATCAGCACTGCACAAACCGGGCCGGTTGAGCCATATTTTGTCTGCATCTCAAGTGCTTCCAGGCACTTTCTGTCGACCTCGTCATTATCATCTCTGTTGCAGGTCTCAAAGTAGGGTCTGAAATAATATGGGGCAGGAACTCTTATAAAATTCTGGCAAAAATGAGCCAATGAGGCGCCTCCATGATACTTTCCGTATGCAAAAGTGCCTGTAAGCGATGCGCCTGTCGTCATAAAAGATGTGCCGTGGTATCCCCCATAAAGTGAAATAAAATTATGGGCTGATGGATTATTAAGTATTGCCACTTTAAGAGCTGCTTCAATTGTTGCTCCGCCTCCTATTGTAAACATCACCCTGTTCATTTTTGACGGAAAAATCTCTGCTATTTTCCTTGCAAGCAGATACCGGGGAATTGTGTAAAAGCCCGTGTGGAAATGCACCGACAGGTCCATCTGCTCTTTTATTGCCTGATTGATTTCTGGGTGGGAATAACCAAGGTGAAGCGCCCATGACTGCGAAGTGCAGTCTATATATTGCTTTCCGTCAATATCATAAGCATATACACCCTGACCCTTTACAAGATTCGGCCCGGGGGTGCCGCCGCCTAGCATCAGGTATTTTTCATAATCCGGAAGCTCTTCATGCCTGAAATCAATTATTTTTTTAATCAATGGATCCATTTTTTACTCTCCTTTGCACAAAAATTTTGATTGGATTTAGTTATATAAATATATTAACATTATATATACTTTATATCAACATTATATCAATCATAATTATATAATAATCAGTTTTTATTAAATTTTAAATCGGGAAATTAAATTCTGAAAGAAATCATGGAGTGTTCACTGCAGTCTTTGGCCTGTAAAAAGGCAGGGATATAATAATCATTGAAATAATCCCAAGGATAACTGAAAAAGAAAGCATTATAAGATGATAACTGAATCCGACTGTTATGGCAATCCCGCTTGAAAATCCAAGCGCAATAAATGCAAGGGCGAAGGCGCCTTCATAAGTGCCAAACCCTGCCAGAGCATGTGTCGGGAGCACTGCAGATATCTCAGCAACTACTGTTGCAAGAAAGATCACCCAGAAACTCAAATTTGAAAAACCATAACCCATTGGTTTAAGCACAGCATGA
>MWAX01000131.1 GCA_002068775.1 Actinobacteria bacterium ADurb.Bin346
TGCTTGTCCCTGAAATGGGTGATTATGTCCAGACAATAAAGGCAGGTGTTCTTGAAATAGGAGATATTTTTGTAATCAATAAAATAGATAAAAGAGATCCCTCTGAACTGCTTCAAAACATGGAATCACTGCTAAGACACAGCTCGTCAGCAAAAAGCGGATGGAAACAAAGAGTTATCCCTACAAGTGCGATGAACAGCAAAGGTTTTGATGAACTTGTTCAGGCTATTAACGAACATCGTGATTATTTTAATAATTACAGAAAAGCCATTTATCTGCGGCATAGAGCCGCCCAGGAATTAAGGGATGAGGTTTACAGCTATTTTGTTGATTTCTTTAAAAATAAATTCGGAGAAAATGAAGATTTGAAAAAGTCAGTGGAAGAAATAAGTTCAAAAAAATCCGACCCATATTCAGCATCACTTAAAATTATAAAGATGCTTAATATATATAATAAATAATGAAAGGCAGTTTTATGGAAAATAAAAAGATAAGTACCAGTGAAATACTAAGCTCTGGAATAAAAAACGAAAATAAGACTCCGCTTTATAATTCCGATACATTAAAAAAGATAAGGGCCGGTTATGATGCAATAAGGGCGAGCTATGAAAATCAGCCGTCAGGACCAGGCTGGGAGGTGACCCCCCATACAATACTCGGATCTGAGATACCCAGAGGCTTGCTCTATACTCCTGCGCAGGTTTCCGGGCTGGACTATGATGATGATATCGGGTTTCCCGGAACTGAACCGTTTACCAGAGGAGTTCACCGGAATATGTACAGAGGCAAAAAATTTACGATTCGGCAGATAAATGGTTTCGGCGGTCCGGAAGATACAAATCAGCGCATAAAATACATGCTTGAGCATGGAGGGACAGGCATAAGCGTAATACACGACCTTCCAACTACACAGATGTATGATTCTGATGACCCGATCTCAAAAGGGCAGGTCGGGATGTCCGGAGTAGCAATTGATTCTGCTGATGATATGGAAATACTTTTTGAAGATGTGCCGATTGATAAAATAACGATATCGCTTGTGACTCACTACCCTTCAAACACTGCTATTCTGTTTCCAATGTACCTGGCTGCAGCAGAAAGAAGAGGCATACCCTTTAATGTCCTGAAAGGCAGTGTGCAGAATGATATAACCCTTGAAGAAGTTGTGAGGAGCGGACCGGAATATATCCCTCCAAAGGACTGTTTCAGAATACAGTGTGATAATATAGAATTTATAAAGAACAATGTCCCATATTTTAATTTCAATACTCTTAATGGTTATAATCTGCATGAATTTGGCACCTCAGGCGTCACTGAAATGGCTGTTGCACTTTCAAATGCAATTGAGAGCCTTGATGAGATGATAAGAAGAGGATATGACATTGACTGGATCGCTGAAAGACTGGCATTTTTCTGGTCAATTTCAAGTGATTTTTTTGAAGAAGTCTCAAGGATCAGGGCTGCCAGAAGATTATGGTATAAAATAATGAAATACAGGTTTGGTGCAAAAAGCGCAAGAGCTATGTGGATGAGATGCCATGTTCAGACTTCAGGTATATCACTTGTCAGGGAAGAACCTTTAAACAATCTGATTAGAGCTTCTATCCAGGCTCTTTCAGCAGTATTTGCCGGGGTCCAGTCACTTCATGTTGATTCTTACGATGAAGCATACTCTGTTCCAACTGAAGAAGCTGCCCTGCTTTCACTCAGGACCCAGCAGATCATCCAGGAGGAGACTGCAGTAACTGAAGTAGTCGATCCGCTCGGAGGTTCTTTTTATGTGGAGGCATTGACAAATGAAATAGAAAAAAGAATCCTTGACGAGATAGATGAAATAGAGAAAGTTGGAGGATATGTAGCTTCTATCGAAAAGGGCTGGATACATAACAGGATAGCAAATTATTTCTACAGGGAAAAAGAGCTTATTGATAAAGGTGAAATCAAATTTGTTGGAAGCAATGTCTATAGAGCTGAAGACAAAAAACCTGCAATTGAAGTTTTCAGATATCCTGAAGGTGTGGAGGAAAGGCAGAAAGCCAAACTGGCAAAACTTAGATTGACCAGAGATAATGAAAAAGTCTCCGGCTCACTGGGAGCTCTTGAAGATGCCTGTAGAAAAAATGTCAATATAATCCCGTTTTCTCTCGAATGTGCAAGGGTCGGATGTACTGTTGGAGAGATCTTTAAGGTATTTAAGAAATCTTTCGGTCTCTGGAAGCCGCCGGTGTTCTGGTGATATTTTAAAAAATTTATAAATAGGGGGTAGTATGCCTGAAAGAAAAATAAAAATACTATTATCAAAACTCGGGCTTGATGTCCACAACAGAGGGGTAATAACAGTTGCAAAAATGTTAAGGGATGCAGGGATGGAAGTAATATATCTCGGAAATGCGCTGCCTGAAGAGATACTTAATATAGCTCTCCAGGAGCATGTTGACGCAATCGGGGTAAGCTCGCTTGGAGGAGCTCATTTGACGCTTGGCAGGGATCTGATCGATCTTGCTGTAAAAGAGGGAATAAAGAATAAGACTGTTTTTATAATAGGAGGCGTATTTTCAATAGAAGATGAAGATAAATTAAAAGAAATAGGATTTGATGGAGTTTATACTGCTGTTGCCACAAGGGATGAAATAGTGGATTCAATCAGAGAGCTGACAGGCAATACACGATGCCTCACTTAAAAATGTACTCAAAAGAACAGACACGAAAGAACAGACTCAAAAGCATATTCGTTGCGTCATCTAAAAATCTATATGAAATAGAATTAATATATTAAGTGTAGATATACTCATAAGGAGTATCATCACATATTGACTTATTATGCCGGTCAGGATTATAATTCGAACAGATGTTCGTAAATAATTATTACTCAAATTATTTCCTGCCGGGATAATGAAAGAATATAAATTAAAGGATTTAAATCCACTAAAAAATCGTCAATACAGGATAAATTATCAGGAAGAACTAAACACCGCGCAGCTTCATGCAGCAGAGATTAAGGGTGGACCCGCGCTTGTAATAGCCGGTGCCGGGACCGGAAAAACAAGGACACTGGTCTATCGTGTAGCACGCCTGGTAGAAGACGGGATACCTCCGGAAAGCATATTACTTCTGACATTTACAAGAAAAGCAGCGAAAGAAATGCTTCGCAGGGCTTCGGGTCTTCTTGATGAAAGGTGCGGACATGTGTCCGGAGGGACATTCCATTCTTTTGCCAATCAAATGCTGAGGCGCTATTCAAAATATGTCGGTTTCAGTGAAAATTTTACAATACTTGACAGGAAAGATGCGGAAGATATTGTCGGACTTGTCAGGAACAGGCTCGGTTTTTTCAGGAGTAAAAAAAGATTTCCGCAAAAAGACACTATTTCAGAAATATTCAGTAAATCAATCAATAAGGACATACCTGTAAAAAATGTTATTGCAGAGGACTATGCCCATTTTCTTGAAAACTGGCAGGACCTGGTAAAAATTGAGGAAGAATATCTTGCTTACAAGAAGTCAAAATGTATCATGGATTATGACGATCTTCTTATATATCTTGAACAGCTTTTAAGAGAAAATGATGAGATCAGGAGAAAAATCTCTAATTTTTACAGATATATCATGATAGACGAGTTCCAGGACACAAATAAGCTGCAGGCAAAAATAGCTTATAAACTGGCAGACGAGCATAAGAATATTATGGTTGTGGGAGATGATTCCCAGAGCATTTATTCATTCAGAGGTGCAAACTTTAAAAATATCATGGATTTTCCGGTGCATTATCCTGATGCAAGGATAATAAAGCTGGAGCAGAATTATAGAAGCACTCAACCTGTTCTCGATTTTACAAATCAGATTATAAAATATGCAAAAGAAAAATATGAAAAAAATCTTTTCAGTGACATGGAAAGCAGTCAGAAACCTGTTTATATTGAGACTGAAAATGAAAACTGGCAATCAAAATTCATCGTTCAGCGTGTACTGGAATTAAGGGAAGAAGGAGTTGCTCTTAATGATATTGCCGTGCTGTTCAGGAGCGCATGGCAGTCCATGGACCTTGAAATAGAATTGAATACTCATAACATACCCTTTATCAAGTTCGGGGGCATAAAATTCTCTGAAGCTGCTCATATAAAGGATGTTCTTTCATATCTTAAAGTGGCATACAATAATATGGATGCAGTTTCATGGATGCGCATCCTTTTACTTATCGAAGGCATAGGACCTCATCATGCCCATCAGATTACATCAGCAATCATTGATGGGGAGAACGGAAAAGAATTCCTGATAGATGAAAGAAATTATTCAAAAAAATATGGGAGTGAGCTAAAAAAGCTCCACAAATTAATAAAAGAAATAGAATTGACAATAGGCAACAGACGGGCAAAACTTGCTGAGAAGATGCGCATGGTTACAGATTATTACAAGCCTTTTCTTAAAGAAAAATATGACGATTACCATAAGCGCCTTGATGACCTTGCATCTCTTGAAATGATAGCTGCAAGGTATGAAAGCCTGCAGGAGTTTTTAACTGACCTCACGCTTGAACCGGTGGATGAGAGGCAACTGAAAGTCACGCCGGAAGACGATGAAGACGAAAACCTTATTTTATCTACTATACATTCAGCAAAGGGGCTGGAGTGGCATTCTGTATTTATAATATCTTTAATAGACGGCTATCTTCCAAGTTCATATGCTGTAAGATCCAGTGAAGAGATAGAAGAGGAAAGGCGCCTGCTTTATGTCGCGGCAACAAGAGCTGCAAAAAATCTGTATCTTATAAAACCCGGAGCAGGGAGAATCTCCGGCAATTATTTTGACCCTTCTTTTCAGCGTTTTTCAGAAGTGTGCAGATTCCTGAATGAAGGCGATATTCTTGAAAATTATGTTGAAAAATGGGTGTTAAAAGAAGAAAGCAATGACACCATAAATTAATAGCATTTTTAAATATAAAATTTTTTTATATGAAGCTATACAGTAAATTACTTCTTGCAATTTTATCGTCATTTCTTCTTTCCTTATCCTTTATTGACAATCTCGCATTTCTGGCATGGATATCCCTTGTTCCTTATTTTATCGTGCTTGAAAAGTCAAGCTTAAAGCAGTCCACAGGCCTTAGCTGGGTCACAGGAATAGGTTTTTTTGCAGGTATTACATACTGGTTTACAACTTACAGCTGGGCATTCTGGTTTCCTATTATCGGTTTTCTTTCTATTTATTTTATTTTTTATGGGATAACTTTTTATTATATTTTTTCAAAGATAAGATGGGTGTACCTGAAAATTTCCCTGGCTGGCTGTTTATGGGTTGCCGGAGAATTGCTCAGGCACCGCACATTCCTGGCTTTCCCCTGGGGGGTACTGGGCTACTCTCAGCATAATTACCTGTCTGTAATGCAGATATCCGGGTTTACAGGTGTACTGGGGGTGTCAATGCTCATTGTGCTTTTCAATCTGGCATTATCACAGCTCATATGTTTTTTCATTTATAAAGAGAAAAATACAGTCAGACATATAGTGATGAACAGACTGGCGGCATTTATTTGTATATTTTTCATATCAGCTGCTAATTTACTTTTCGGATTTATTGCTTTTGAAAAAGAGAAAAACCGGCCACCTGATGGACAAAAATTAAATATCGCCATGGTGCAGACAAATATTACTTTTGATGACAAATATGAAAAAGATACGGCGGTGCTTATACCTGAAAAATATAATAGCGAGCTTTATTTTAAAAAGAGTACGGAACTGGTGGTTTTTCCGGAAAGCATAATTTGGGGACTGATTACAAGAGAAGAAAATAAATCTTTTTACAATTGGCTAAAAGATACTGCAAAAAAAGAAAAACTTCATATCATAATGGGCCAGATAATATGGGATGAGTCTCTTAACTATCATAATGTTGCTGCTCTTTATAACGAGGATATGGAGATGCTTGGAATCCATAGAAAAATACACCCCCTGCCATGCGCTGAATACATGCCTTATCCGGAAGTTTTATGGTTTTTAAAGTTCATGAATATTGCCAAGTTAAATATCACACCTTCAAAAGGTTTTTCATTGATAAATTATCCGTTAAAAGGCAGTATCGGTACCAATATCTGCTTTGAGTCAACCATACAGCTGATTTCGCGGACTTTCAGGAAAAATGGTGCAAATATACTGTTCACCTTTACTGACGATGCAGGATTTAAGGATAGCATAGCCTCCTGGCATCATCTTGTATTTTCAAGGGTAAGGGCTGTTGAAAACAACAGCTACATGGTCCATATCGGAAACAATGGTATTTCAGCAATAATTGATAATCATGGCCGCATAATTGACAGAACCGGCCTTGTGACAAAAGAAGTTCTTTATGGAGATGTTTATTTTAATGATAATAAATCCTTTTATACTATTTTTGGAGAATTACTGCTTTATATATATGGCGGAATTACTTTTCTTCTTCTGATGATTTATCTTATTTACGTCATGAGATCCGATTTTATTTAAGCCATCTTTCATCAGGCCGGTCATATACTGATAGCCTGTATATTTGGTTTGAAAACCTGCAATAGTATGACAAGGAAAAAAATAAAAGATATAATTAAAAGTATGAAAGATGAAGAAAAAATAAGATTTGCACTGGAAAATACGGAGATTATAAAGAGCCCAAAAAAACTGCTTTCCACGTATGAATCGACAACAGTTCATTATTATATGCTTACAGTCCCGTTTTATCTCGAATTTGAAGGTAAAAGCTCTGACAGCGAGACTATTATAAGAGAAGGCAGGATAACCTGGCAAAAACCAAGGCTTGTTACTCCGGGTTATATATTAAGAATGGAAGGTTTTTCCGAAGAAGCAAAAAAAGCATTTTCTATTCTAGCAGATTATCATTCAGACATAGCCATGATGCTTTACAGGCTTAGATTCGTTAAAGATTATGAGCATATGGATATAGTTTCTAACCGGCTGGATGAAATAGCCCGAAAAATACAGGGCGATATTGAAAAAAAACAGGATCCTTTTTGCGCAATAATAAAAGGTGTCGATGAGTTTTGGGATGTTTCGCTGTCAAAGTTTATCTATGAGCTTGCTGTAAACAGCGCATATTTTTCACAATACCCTGATTATGGCGCAAGCAATATGTTAAGTACGGATGCTTCGGGCTATGCTGTCGTTTCGCATGATGCTGCCGGTATTCCTGTAAATGCAAAAGCTGAAATAGAAAATCTCTTTTTGCTCTATAAAAAGGGTGATATAGATGCAAAAACAGTCAAAGAAGAGCTTGATAGCTGGGGCTTGTTTGAGTATTATCAGGACAGATTTTTTTCAATGTTAAAAAAAAGAAAATAGAAACGGGAGATTTTATAAATGGGGGACAAGATTAAAACAGCAATAGAGATTGCTCTTGAAAAAGCAGCGATGCTTGAAGATCTTTCAGAACAGGAAAAAGAAGAAATTGCAAATAAAAAAGAGCTCGATCCTTTAATGGCCGGCTTTTACAGAGGAAATTCGGATGCGGAAAAGCTCTGGAGCAAATTAAAGGGAAAGCCTGCGTCTATGTTGAAAAGCGCGCAAATAAATCTTATAAACTCTTTTAAATTTAATCTGGAAAATGAGGAACTGAAAAGACGTTCCAAAGCAGTGATTGCCATAGAAACACTAAAAAAAGAGCAGAAAACATCTGCACTGCAGCAAATCCTGCATCACCTTGAAAATCTTAAGAAAAAAGCTGAAAGTGAAAAAGAGCAGGTATTCAATGAATTTAAAAAAGCAATAGAAAATAATCCGCAGGCAAGAACAAGAGTGCTGGAGCAGGGGGGGCAGAAAATAATGGTCAAGCTTTCTGCAGAAGAAGCTATTATGCATAACCCCCAATGGAAACAATTCCTGGAAGATTTTGAGAAAAATTATGAAAATGAATTTGCCAGGGCAGCAGAACAAATGATAAATCAGATAAGCTGATTTGCTTTCATGCTGTTTTCAGTTAATTTTTTTCTGTAACTCTGTTTATTCATTGTCGGAAGTTTTAGT
>MWAX01000132.1 GCA_002068775.1 Actinobacteria bacterium ADurb.Bin346
TAAGTTTTTCAGCCAGGACAATTGCAGGCACCATACGGTTATTGAAATTACATAAGTTTACTACTTTATATTTTTTTACAGCATCGCGCATCTCTTTTGCTTCAGCGGCATTCCTGCCGAGAGGTTTTTCAGAAATGACATGCTTTCCTGCTTTTGCCGCTTCAATGCATAGCTCAGCATGAAGGCTGTTTGGTGTACCATTATCAACAATCTTTACTCTCTCATCCTTTATTATTTCCTTCCAGTCTGTTGTATATTCTTCATAGCCAAATCTCTTTGCTGCTTCTGAAACTTCCGATTCCGGTATGCCGCAAATTTTTACTAGTCTTGGTATTGCTGCAGGAGGCCAAAAAATATAAGGCATCTGTTTCCATCCATTAGAATGCGCCTTACCCATAAAAGCATGCCCTATCATGCCTATGCCCACCTGCGGAATATCACCAGTGGTCTTCTCTCCCGAAGCCATTGAAACAAATCCTACTTTTTTTTCTTCTGACATAATTTACCTCACAGGTCTTATTTAACTTATAAAATAAATCTGCATAAAAATAGAGCTTAAAACATATTTCTGAAATAAAATCCTGATATGCCTTCGCCTTTTATTGAACCGGTATTTTTTAAATTCCGCAGGATTTCAGGAACTTGACGCTTTTTTCAAACATTTCGGGAGGCCCTACAATTTCCAGAGTGGAATTTTCAATACCTGCGTCTTTTAATACTTCACATACCCCTTTAATATCTATGATGCCATCTCCCATTGCTATATTGGAAAAGCCTGCCCCATATTGTTTCTGTCTTCTTGGAATCCAGTCTTCTCCAAGATCTTTCCAGTGGATATGATGTATTCTGCTTTTAAACTCTCTGGCAAGCTCCACAGGATTAGAACCCCCCAGCCAGCTGTTGCCTGTGTCAAGATTGATGCCAAGAGCCGGGTGATTATCAAGCAGTCTGAATATCTCTCTTAGTCCTTCCATAGTGTCAGTTACAGGACCATGGTTTTCAATCAATAATCTGACGCCATAGTCGCCAGCCATGCGTAAAGGCTCATAAAGTTTTTCTGCTATTACAAAGGTCCTTTGTTCAAATGTCAATTTTTTACCCCATCCGGTGTGCGGCTCATTTTCTGTTGTTATTACATCCCTGACTCCAATAGCAGCGGCCATTCTGATTGCCTTCATTATTTCTGCTGTTGAATACCTGCTTGGCATTGAAGGATCCAGTAAACTTGCATGTGCGCAAACCGTGGATATTTTCATTTCATATTTATCAAACAATCTCTTTACTTCAAAAGGGTTGTCGTCAAGGCTGACAGTTGGGCTAAAACCCGCAGTCCCCAGCATGCTGCCGCCGGAGTTTGTATCTGTTATGTCTGCGCATTTAAAACCCATGCTTTTTGCACTTTTAAGCTGTTCTTCCACGCTCGCAAAAGGTTTTATCAACAGGAACACTCCTATATTCATGTCTTTTTTCCTTTCTTATTATTGATTATTAATATAGATTTTTAAGATTTTCCAAAAATTTTTTTATGTTTGTTTTTTTTGCTGATTAAATGATTACAGCGATTGTTTATTCGTTTAAATAAATTGTCCTGATTATATCGTTTTATAATAAAAATATAAAATCATTTTAAATTGTATAATGACAACAGTGTATTTAAATCAGGATTCTAACATGAAAAACATATTTTAGTTTTTTTATTATATTACTAAAATTAGCCTGTTTCAAATAAGCAGTGCTGTAAGTGATAATAGGAGGGTAATTGCAGACATTTATACTTTTTTAACAGCGTCTTTTCCCGGTTTATCAGAGGAAGGTATCAGCTTATAACTTTAAGCCATGTAAAAAAGCAGGCGACCCTTTCGGGCCAGCCTGCTTTCTGCTTCACCATCTGTTGTCAGATGGCATTAACCTTATCCCTGTTATCAAGATAACACCAGATTATTTATTGCATATCCCGCAAAGGACTTGCAATAAATTTTAGTATCCTTCCTGATCAGTCCACTTAGGATCATTGATGTCAGTAACGAATGCTCCTGCTGCTCTTTTTTCCATGTATTTAGCTACATCTGAGAAAGGAACAAGTGAATCATATACTTCATTAATATTGTCAACGTTGTAAGGTGTCAGATAAGGATGTATATATTTTCTGTATGACTCACCTTTGAAATATGCTTTTACCTGCTGATATATGGTTTCACCTTCCAGAGATGCCGGCTGGTTAACATCATTTTTGATGATTTTGTCTTTAACCCACTGCCAGGATATCTCCCTGCCATTGCATGCGCAAAGCAGATAGTCTTCAGGATTAAGACCTGCGGATTCCATTGCAAGAAGCACACCTTCCATCATCGGGTCGTTTTGTGCATAAACTGCATCAAAACCTTTAGGACCCAGAGAGGTAATGAAGTCGCTCATTGCTTTCTGCGCAGGATCTGAGAACCATCCGCCAGAAGCCCATGCCACAACTTTAGCTTCCTGTGTTCCGTCAAGCTTTACTTCCGTTTTCAGCTCTGCAACATCCTTAGCGCTTGCTCCAAGCTTAATTCCGGCTTCTTCATATGCAAGAAGGAAACCGAGAGTCTGTGCGCTTGCGCTTCCCTGTCCAAGAACACCTTCTATCATGATGATTTTTTTAGCTCCTCTTGCAACAAGATCTACGCCGGAATACTTACCTGCAGTTATGAAATTGAAGCAGCATGAGCCAGCAGCATCTTTCCTGTTAGAAATACCTGCAAAGCTGTGTGAAGCGCCAAAATATGGTATGCCTGCGTCAACACATTTAGCAATGCATTCAGATGTAGTTTCAGGGTTATTCTGAATAACAACTATGGCATCGTATCCAGCCATTATGAAATCTTCAACTGCCTGAAGCTGTTCAGCAGCTGTGCTTTGGCCGACTTTCATGTTCACATTCCACTTGCATTCAGGATCTGCGTCTGCACAAGCTTTAAATGTATCCATTTCCACCTGATAGTAAGAGTCTGCTGCATCGGCATAGTAACCGATATTCAGAGTCAATACTTCAGGCTCAGTAACAGCGGCTGTGGTCTCAGCGGCTGCGGTAGTTGCAGCGGCAGTGGTCTCAGCGGCTGCGGTAGTTGTAGTTTCAGCAGTTGCTTTGCAACCACTTACAACAGCTACAGCGAGTGCTGCTATCGCCAGTACAACGAGCACCTTGATTAACGATTTTTTCATTTTTATTTTTCCTCCTATTTAAGTTACAAGGGATAAGCTTTTTAATCCAATCATTTATATGTAAACTGATAACTGTTAAATGACCCGTTTATATCCATTACTATTTTAGAATCATCATTGAGCTAAAAATCTAAATTCAAGTATCCGGACAATTTAAAAGACTACAATAGCCTTAACTTTAATTAGCTCTGTTAAAAACTATTGGATTTAAGATTTATACGATTAAACAATTTATGATACAATAATTTTATACAATTACAATGATAAAATCAAATAATATTAATAAGTCCTGATAATTATTATCAAAATCAGTCATTTTTCAAATTATAAATATTTTTGCACAGGTTAAAATGTTTTTATCAGTTTTTATTGCAAATACTTGATTTTGGACACAGAAACAAAATAGTACAGCTATTTTTTATTCCGCTTAAAATACTACGGGCATAAGCTCGTAGATATTTATTTTATTTGCTTTAACTGAAGCGTTCTTTCCCGTCTCGCCTGAACTGCTGCGCCGGCTGCAACTGCGACTATAAGGATAACGCCTTTTGCAACAAACTGCCATTCGCTCTGGAGCCTTAATATATTCATGCCATTTGCTATTGAGCCAAGAAGTATTGCGCCTATAAAAGTCCCCCATATATTACCTTTACCGCCAGATAATGCAGTCCCGCCCACAACGACAGCAGCTATTACATCAATCTCCAGATTCTGCCCTGTAGTAATTATTGCTGTGTTTACCCTGGACAGCAGCATTATTGCTGCTATGCCGACAATCAGTCCGTTTAAGGCATAAGTGGAAAGCACAGTGTTTTTAACATTAATTCCAGCAAGATAAGCAGCATTGCGGTTTGCGCCTATAGCATACACTCTTCTGCCATATTTGGTATACTTCATCAGCCACCATATGATTATAGTAATCACAAAAAACACAATCAAATAAATCGGCAAATTCAATGTCAGCCCAGTCACAGGGTCTTTTGCGCCTGCAATAAGATTGTCTTTTAACACTGCAAATCTTCCCTTTGTGCTCACTTCCTGTGAATGACACATTAAAAGTGCAATGCCCCTGAATGCAATCATGCCGCCTAATGTGATAATAAAAGGCTCAACAGAAAACCGGGAAATAATTAACCCCATTGCCACTTCTAAAACAACTGCAATGATTATTACTGAAAAAATTGCTGCCCACATTGGGATGCCCCAGTCCATGATGCCTTTAGCAAGATATATGACAACTAAAGAAGTCAGCATGCCGACAGACAAATCTATCCCACCGCCGATCATCACTACTGTCATTCCCATTGCCATCATGCCTACTGCAGATACCTGCATTAAAATATTAACCAGATTGACAGGGGCTATAAAAGACGGATAACCGACCTTTCCTCCAATTGCACCTATGATTAATTGAACTGCCACAATAGCTGCAAAAAACCCTACGAGCAACATTATGACAGTTGTATTTTCGCCTCGGCCAAATAAAGATCTTCTCCGTTCAAGTTCAACAGGCGACTGTTTCATATTTTCTTACCTCCTATTGATAACTCAAGAATATTTTCTTCATTGATTTCTTCTCTCGACAATTGACCAACGACCCTGCCGCTTTTCATGACCATGACCCTGTCACTCATTGACACTATTTCAGGCATATCTGACGATGCCATTATAATGGCTTTGCCTTCTTTAAGTAAATTCATCATGATTTTATAGATTTCCTGCTTCGCTCCGACGTCTATTCCACGAGTGGGCTCATCAAAAATAAAAATATCCCCATTTGTATTAAACCATTTAGCCAGCACGACTTTTTGCTGATTCCCCCCCGATAGATTCATGACCATCATTTTGGAGTCTGTTGCTTTAGTTCCCAGTTCTTTTATAAATTTGTCACCAACCAGAAACTCTTTAGCGGGATTGATTACAAGTCTTTTTGTATTGACCAGATTTGCAATAATAGTGTTTCTTGCAATTGTATGGATAAGGAATAATCCTGTGGCCTGTCTGTCTTCAGTGATATAACACATCTTATTTTTTATTGCACTGCCTGGATTCTTAAAGTCCACTTCTTTGCCCATGACCGATATTTTTCCGTCAGCTTTTTCAGCGCCTCCAAAAAGAAGAGTCATCAGCTCTGAACGGCCCGAGCCCACCATGCCAGCAAACCCTAAGATTTCACCCTGCCTGACTTCAAATGATATATCATACACTCCATTGCCGGTAAGATTTTCAGCTTTAAGTACGACTTCTCCCGGTTTATAAAATTCCCTGTGATAAAATACGCTTGCATCGCGACCAACCATATAACGGATGAGCTGCTGCTCATCAACTTCCTCTGCATCACAGGTTATTACATGTTTTCCATCCCGCAGCACTGTAATCCTGTCAGCAATTTTAAATACTTCATCCAGGTGGTGAGAAATATAAATAATCCCAATACCTGTTTCTTTGATTTTTTTTATCAATCCAAGAAGGTTGTCTATTTCATTAACAGAAAATGATGAAGTGGGTTCATCCATAATAATAACTTTACGTTCAAGTACAAGAGCTTTTGCAATCTCTACAATTTTCTGCTCCCCCGAAGTCAGCTCATTTACGAGAGCATCAGGGCTTAAGTCACTTTGAAGGTACTTTAATACATCAATGGTTTTTTCTCTCATCTTCGCTTTTCTCATCATACCGTTTTTTGTCAGTTCCATTCCAACAAAAATATTCTCAGTTATATCAAGATGCGGAAAAATTGTATGTTCCTGATATATTGTCTGGATTCCAAGTTTCATAGCTACAGATGGATGAAAAAATGTGACTGGCTTGCCTTCAAATTCTATTGTACCTCCGGGATCTGGCTGATAAGCGCCTGATATAATTTTGATGAGCGTCGATTTTCCTGCGCCGTTTTCCCCGCATATACAGTGGATCTCGCCTTTTTTTAAATCAAAGGATATATTATCCAAAGCAAGCACTCCGGGAAAACTTTTAGAAATGTTGTTCAGTTTAAGAATCACTTCATCAGACATATCTTATTTATCCTCCGAATGTTCATAATTTTCTTAATTGATACTGATTATAATAAAAGTATAACATAAATTTAAATAAATATAGCAATCCTTTTTATATAAATAAAAATCCTGCGCTAATTAACTGCTGTTTAATTGGTTTCCGGAGCAGAATGCCTTATTACTATATTGGGCTCAAAAGTCACTTTCATATCTATATTTCCGTCTTTTCTTATCATTTTATAAAGAATATCTGTTCCCCGTGTGCATATTTTTTTAATAGGCTGGTTTATTGTTGTCAGACTAGGTGAGCTGATGCTTGAAAACGGGACATCATCATAACCGATAACAGCCACATCCTGAGGTATGCTTATTTTCATCTCATTAAGCCTTTTAATCACGCCAAATGCCATCTGGTCATTTGCCGCATATATGCCGCCTGGTTTGCCTTTAGAAAGTATTTCTTTTGCTGCAATATAGCCCACCTCGATCTTTTCATACTCATTTTTTTCATTGGCAATGTAAATCCTGTCACTGTTTTCCGCCAACCCGAATTCTCTGAGTGCATTCCTAAAACCTTCATATCTGTTGCGCAGAGCTATATTATAAAGAGGCTCACTGCAATATGCTATATCCGTGATACCCATGGAAATAAAATGTTTTACGACAAGAAAACTGCCTTTAATGTGATTTACAAAAATGCAGGGCGTTTCTTCTTCCATGTCGGTATCTCCATCAATCACAACAAAAGGAATGTTATGCTTATACAATTTTTTATAACATTCCCTTTTTGTCAGTCCATAGCATATTATTACGCCTGCAACTTTTTGCTGAATCAGCGATATTGTATACCAGTCTTCTATTTCAGCATCATGCATTGTATTGCAGATAAATGTAAAATAGTTTCGCTCCCTGATTATGCGCTCATTATACTTTATCATTTCGCTGTAGTAGCTGTTCATAACGTCAGGGACGATGATGCCAATTGTATTGGTTTTTCTTTTCTTGAGATTTCTTGCTACAAGATTAGGGATATATCCGAGCTCTTCAGCAGTGTCGAGTACCTTTTTTTTGACTGTTTCAGAAATATCCTCTGAGCCGTTAATGACATAAGATACAGTTGCCTGCGTAACGCCTGCAATGCGGGCAATATCTTTCATTGTGGGTGTGTTTTCAGTTTTATTTATCATTATAAAATATAAAACGCTTAAAAAATTCCGGGCTTTATTTTTTTTAAATAGATAAACGATTCTCCTTGCAGGACCGTTTATCTTTTAAATTATTCTTATATTATTGACCTTAGCCACTTGACGCTGGACGCTATTTTATCATCAGTGCCTGAGCATTCTATTGAAATGTCTCCGCTCCAGTTTGTTTCTTTAAGATAGTCAATGCATCTTTTTATATTTTCAGCATTCACACCCTCGCCAATTGCCACTTCGCTGACGCCTATGCCTGTGGATTCTCCCCTTAATGCTGCGGCAAGAGAAGGGCTAACATCTTTAATATGGGAATGGCTGCAATATTTCCTCAGTGATTTAAGATATTCAAGGGGGTCGTGACCCTGGATAAATGTGTTGCCTGTGTCCATGTTAAGACCAAGGTATTCGGACTCAAAGTGTCCAAGAAGCTTCTGCATGAATTCAATGTCTCCTGTATACGGGCCATGAGGCTCCACATTTATTTTTATCTTATAGTCTTCAGCCCATTTCAGGCATTCAGTGTAGTTCTTTATTGCCTGCTTTAAAACTTCATCTTTGGGCATATCAAATTCCTTGCCGCTGTCTGTTGTGTCTACCAGCGGACATCCCAGCTCTTTAGCAAAGCGGATGGACTGTGTCACGTACTGGACGCCAAAGACCGCTCCGTCAAAGCCCATAATAGGATACGAGGCATCGATCTGGGATATTCTTAAATTCCTTGCTTCACAAAGTCTCCTGATTTGAATTGGATTTTCCTTCAGCGAAAGGCTTGGCTCATATCCCATTGCCTGAATAAAATATTGTCCGTCGATTATCCCAAATTCGACATGCTCAAGATTATACTTGGCAGCAGAATCCAGCGCATCCATATAGCCTGCGCTTAAAGTTCTCCAGTTATCTGTGTGCATACCTAATCCGATCATTTTAATCCTCCTCTTCTATGTTTTTATTATATTTTTTTTATTGATAATATTTATTTGATTGTGTTTATCTAATACTGTTAAATTTTTTTGATTTAAAAATTGTTGAATTTGAAAGTAAAGATTTTCAGGCATTGCTTTTTAAGGTATTGCTTTTTAAGACATCGCTTTAATGCTTTTTGATTTGTCCTGCTTATTTATACTGAAGTGCTGTTTTTTATTCATTTATACGTATAATTATAAATTTTTTACAATTTAGCACATTTAATCAACTTCAGCAAGAGAAAATTGAACCGGAAACTGGAAATATCATCAACCCGGGTGCTATCAAAGCAACTGTTAACAAAGCAGCCATTCCAGACCCTTCCGAAAGAGCTTTACTGTAAAAACACTTTAACTGGCGTGAACACCCTTATTTTTTAGAGCGCGCTTATTTCTTCATCATTTCATCAAATGCCATAGTAGAAGGCATGATGTTTATCTTTTTTGCAAATTCACATGCCTCTGCTGCTCCCCTGAGTCTTTCCATGCCGGAATCTTCCCATTCAATTGAAAGCGGCCCCTGATAATTAATCTCATTAAGCTCCCTGATAATTGCCGAGAAATCCACGTCTCCCCTTCCCGGAGAACGGAAATTCCATCCTCTTCTTGTTTTTCCGAATTCAATATGCGAGCCAAGAATTCCTGTCAGTCCGTCAAGAGTGACTGACGCATCTTTGATGTGTACATGGTAAACCCTGTCCGGCAATTCCCGTATCATAAGATGAGGCTTCAAACCCTGCCATAACAGGTGGCTTGGATCAAAATTCATGCCCAGTGTTTTTCTGAAATTGAAAGATTCTAAAAGCCTGACAAATGAGTAATAATCAAAAGCTATTTCTGTGGGATGTACCTCGAGCGCAAATTTAATATCCCGTTTGTCCATTTCATCAAACAGGGGATTCCACCTGTCAACAACTGTCTTGTAACCTTCCTCTACCATTTCTTCAGATGTCTGCGGGAATGAGTACCAGTAGGGCCATATGGGTGAGCCTGTAAAGCCAGTGATTATTTTAATGCCAAGATTTTCTGCAGCAAGTATCACATATCTTACTTCTTGAATAGCCCACTCCCTCATTGCATCAAAATCATCTGCAACTGAAGCCGGAGCAAAACCATTGTGCCTCTTATCAAGCACATCGCCTACTAACTGGCCGCAAAGGTGAGCGCTTATCGCCCAGCAATTTAAATTGTATTTTTTCAGCGTATCTTTGATCTCTTTCACATATGAAGAGTCCTCTGCTGCTTTTTTCGGGTTCACATGATTTCCCCAGGTAGCCAGTTCAAGGCCCTCATAACCCATCCCTGAGGCGGTCCTGCACATCTCTTCAAGAGTCAGGTCTGCCCATTGTCCTGTAAAAATCGTTACTGGTCTCATTTCATTCTCCTCCTGTCAAACTAATAGTATAAAGAAATGCTATTTTAACTGATAAATAAGATATTGCTTAAATAATAAAGCTCCTTTGCTGCCTTACTGCTTTACTACCTGATGCTTTACTACCAGATATTATAAGAAAAATATTGCTTTTTTTCATCAAGAAAATGGATATGACCCGGGTCCTGATTTTCAGTTCTGCTGTTTTTTATTCCGGATAAGCATAATCATAAATACAAGAATAAAGACTCCAGCCATAATTAATGGTGAGATCCCCAATGAGAACAGCATGTTTTTTACTGAGATATATTTGGTTAAAAATGGCGCGGCGGATAAACCCATATTTGAAGCTGCAAATAAAATAGTCACAAGAACTCCCCTGCCTTTTTCATAAATAGTGCTGCCTGTTGAAATCAGGAGCGGAAAGAGCGCTGAATAACCAAATCCCGCAACTGCAATAAGCACATATATCAGGTAAACAGACTTCATAAAAATAAGGATTGAAACCGCTGCGACTGCTGTTGCAGACAGAATTGCCATGAGCTTAGTTGCCGTTATTCTGCCGGACAGTATCAGTGCCAGGACCCTGCCGGCAATTATAAATATCCAAAACAAAGTAAGGACAAATCCTGCTGACCGGATATCAAGACCTCTTTCAAGCCTGAAAAAAGTGGGTGCCCATGTTGCCATTACTGTTTCAGAAGCACAATATAAGATAATTGCAAAGAAAATAAAAACCAGGATAAGGTTGCTGCTTCTATTTATAAAAATATCTTTAAGGTTTGCTTTTTCCTCTTTAAAAATTGCAGCACCGCTTTTCCTTCTTGCAAGCAGCAGGAAGTATAATGCTATGTTTACTGCAATAATAAAAATAATGACATAATATGAAAACCTCCAGTTAAGCCCCGCTTTTATTATTGAAGATGAAATAAAAGGCGAAACAAGAGCGCCAACCGGATAAAAGGTCAAAAGAACTGTGACGAGACGTTCCTTGTTTGCAACATTGCTTGTAAGAACAATCTCATTTGCCTGTATCCATATAACGCCAAGTGTATATCCACAGACAAAATAAAGTATGTAAAATACAATAAGGTTTGAATTAAAAGCCTGGATGACAATTAGCGGAATGGTCAGTAGATACGCTGCAACAATTACCTGTATCCTGGTAAATTTCCTGTTGAAAAGAACAGATGTCATTTGTCCTGCAACAGCTCCGACCGTAAAAAAAGTGAATATAAGGCTTAAGTCAGTGGTTTTAATGCCTGTGGTTCTACTCATGTCCAGGAGCATAAGACTGGCAATATTATAAAATACAGAAAAGATAAAAATAGAAAGAAAATTAGGTATTTCCTTAAGATAATCAATGAGCCTGTCCCTGGGCATAATATTCTGTTCTTCCAAAACTAACCTTTCAAGATAATAGTCCGGACGCTTTTAATAGTTTAATTCCATGATGTGATCTCTGCCATTGACCTGTCCGTTAAATTCAAATCCGAAACTTCTGTAGAGTTTAATGGCGACTATGCTTTCCTTATGAACCCCCAGCAAAATTTTATTATATTTTTTATCCTGCTTTATAAGTTCCGTCAACATTTTAAATGAAGACCTGCCAAAGCCTTTTGACTGATATCTTCTGTCTATCATAAATCTGTAAATCCAGTATTGCCCGTCTTTGCGGTCAATGCCATACATAGCAAAACCAATCGGTTTTTCATCATTGTAAATTGCCAGGGGTATGCACTCCTGCTGGACCTTAGCCTGGGCCAGCGATACTGCATTTGAAGTCAGGAAGTCCCGCTGGTTTTCATAAACACAGAGGTCTATTATTTCCCAGAAATTATCATAATCTACGTTTTTTAAAGTAATCATTTCCTGTCTGTCTCTATTTTATCCGGCTTTATTTCATTCGGTTTTATTTCATCCCGCTTTATTTATAAGGCACTATTTTATCCGGCTTTATTTAAAAATTCTTTACAAATCAAATAGTTTTATGGCATTTTCCCTGGCTATTTTATTAAAGACCTTCTCGCTGATTTTTTTTGTTTTTAACCAGTCGAGCAGCAGGTCGGCCATTCCGACTTCATCAGAAGTGGTGATAAGGTCAGTGCCGAAAAATAATCTGTCCTGGAATTCTTCCAGAAACTTTGGGCCGTATTTATCATCACGGGATAATGCATTCAATGGAGTGAAGTCTGAAAGATCACCGTTTAAGTTAGGGTATCTTCTTAAAAGTTTTGGCACAACGCCTTCTTCCTTTACGGGTCCTTCAGGCATCCTGCCAAGCTGCTCCCCGTCATAGCGGTATATGTATCCCCTCTCGCCGGGAGTATCAAGTTTACCTATTTCTGACCAGAATATGGGACCGTGCCCGAATATTATAAGATCCGGATATTTCTGGAGAGTGTGCTCAAGCTGCGGCAATCCCGGATCATCATAGAGTCCGAAGTCGCCATCAAGCTGGTCCGAGCCATCAAAAATAACCGGCATCCCAACAGCCTCCGCATGCCTGAAAAGATTCTGCACCTTTGGATGCATAAGCGGCATATTGGGCATAACTTCACCAAGCCCTTTGCAGCCTTTGCCTTTATAATACCTGAGGAGCTGGTCAAGGGGCGCATCAGAAGAATTGGTCATTGCCCTAGGGTCGATATTGCAGAATGGGACAAACCTGTCGGGGTATTGCTGACAGATATCAAGAATATCTTCCATGCATTGCGGAAGATAGATTTCCGGACTGACAACTGGTAGAAGTATACCCTTTTCTATATTATATCTGTCATATATGCTGAGCAGTTTTTCAGGAGTATAAAAAAGACCTTGCTGCATTCCCATAAAAGGCGCCTGCTCTCTACGGTAGGCGTGGGCATGTATATCAATAAACATTGTGATCCCTCTTTCATTTCAAATCTTACAATATCTTATAATATATATGTATATATTCGAATAAATCCGGACACCAATTCCACTTTTTAACCGATAGACTTTCCGTTTCTTAATGGGCACTTTTTAGTCCATGGGTCCTATGGTTTTTAATATATAAAAATTTATCATAACAATCAATCTAATTTAATATACCTATAGCTGTAAAAGTTTACCGTGATGAAGATTTCTTTTTTGCTGAAAACAAAAACCTTGCTGTTTGTGGCACTGGGGATACGCCGCAAGAAGCTATACAGGATTTAACATTGCATATTACCCATTTTTTGAATACTATAAGAATTTAGATAATTCTCATCTGGCAGGTGATGCTTTAAGGCTAAAAGCTCTTTATAAAAATTTATTGGTAGAAGAGCAAGATGCAAACTGTGTTTTAAATTTTAAATCTTTCTATATCAGTTTCTTCAGGCAATTCATCTTCATAATAATCATCGTTTACCAGAGAGACCTTTTCAGGAGTATTTACATCATAAATTCTGCCTTTCCAGTAAACACCTTTCTTAAACCTTACCTGTATGTAAGAATTTATTGCAACCGCAATTATAAAGCAGACTGATATTGGAGTTAAAAAAATATCAAGCAGACGCTCCTTAAATCTAAGGGAAAGCACAGTCTTAATGACAAATACAAAAAGTATATGCAGCATAATAAGCAGCAGAAAAGTTTTTGACCATTCAAATAAAACAGCAATGGGAAGAAGTATAAATGGAGATAAGAAAAGCGCAGAATAAAAAGCAACAGCTATTGCTTCCATAAGCCCATTATAATCAAATGCTGCAAATATAAACTTTGAAAAGCCTGTTATTGTATCCTTAAAGTTTTTATACATCCTGCAGAAAATATTGCTGCTTCCATCAAAAACCATGTATTTAAACCCTGCAGCTTTTATTTTTTTTGACAGGTGCACGTCTTCAAGTATTTCAGCTTTTACAGACTCATGCCCACCAAATTTAAAATATGCTTGCCTTTTAAACATGAAAAACTGCCCAATTCCTGTGCTGAAAAATTTACCTTTTGTTTTTTTAACCAGTGCCAGAGGCATCATTGTAAACAGGCCCATTCCTATAAAAGATACAAGCATTCGCTCTGTAAATGTAACCATTAACTGTTTCGGGTAAACAGATATACCATCAAGCTTGTTTTGTACCATGGCTGCCAGCGCTTTTGATACTGTATCGGGAAAATGCAGGGTATCAGCATCAGTAAATATAAGATAATCTCCTTTTGCATAAGAGGACAGCTGATGGCATGCCCAGGACTTACCCATCCAGCCATCTTCTATTTTTTTTCCTTTTATAAGCTTTATCCTTGTATCTTTTAGCTCCATCTGCTTAACTACTGCTGCTGTTGAATCTATGGAGCTGTCATCCAGTACCAGGATTTCAATGTTTTTATAATCCTGTTTAATCAAAGACAGAAGCAATTTTTTAATGTTCGACTCTTCATTTCTTGCAGGAATTAAAATCGATATTAAGGGAGGTGATTCTTTTAGCTCTGCAGACAGCCCGAAGTTTTTAATATTTTTAAAATAGATCATATTAATAATAAAGTTTATTAAGATAAAAGCAGTAAGACCTGTGGCAATATACTGATAATAGATCATTTTAGCTCTTTCTGTGAAAAGATATTGATGGAATATAAGACGAGATGGCGCATGCAAAGTTTAATCATATTTAATAGGAATATTAATTTTATTAGAAGAATTGATAAGTCAAAGCAGCCTCCGACAGTTTCTGCTCATGCTTTGCATTAATTTTTTTATTATTACCTATTCCAGCGCAGGCGCTTGTCTAACCAGTTTTGTTTTTGTCCAAATCTTTCCCAGCCCTGCATACTGACCGGCTTTTGCAAATAACAATACTAATAATACAAGAACATAGATAATATGCTCGTCAATCTGAAATAAATTGTTTGGTTTTGGAAGAGTTGCTGACCACATAAAAAACATCAGTACTGCTCCTGAGACTGTGCCGATTTTCATCACAATCCCAAGCAGCAATGCTGTACCGACAAATAAAAGTGCAAGCATAAACAGCCAATCCACTACGCCTTTTCCGCCAATTGTATTATAAATTGATGATAAAGGGCCTGTTGCACCTTTAGTTAAAAACCCGGCTGTCGGGGAACCGGATCTTATCCATGCATTCTCGGGCTTTGTAGAAAAACCCAGGCCAAGCAGTTTGTCAAAGAATGCCCAAAGAAACTGCAGTGCCATCAAATACCTCAATATTGCTAAAGCAGTTTTTAATGGTTTATTTTGCATTTTTGCTCCTTGAATAATAAGACAACAAATTTTATTAATAATAATATATATAAATACCACAATGTATTACTATTGTCAACCACATTGTAGTATTATATAATAAAAGTCCAAAATCCGATTTCAGGACAGAAAAAAGATGCAGAGCAAAGAATTATCAGGCATTAGAAACTATTTAGATAAAACCCAGAGTGAGCTTGCACAGCTTTTATGTGTATCAACTAAGGCAGTGCAAAGCTGGGAACAGGGATGGAGAAATATTCCGGCAGGCATTGAAAGGCAACTGCTTTTACTGTTATCACTCAGGAAAAAAATGAATAAAAGCGATAAACCCTGCTGGAAGATTAAGAACTGCCCTTATGAATGGAGGAAAAAATGCAGCGCCTGGGAGTTTAGGGCCGGAAATTTGTGCTGGTTTATCAATGGCACATTCTGCGAAGGCTCACTTGAGAAAGACTGGGCAAAAAAGATAAAGAAATGCAGGAATTGCGATGTGTTTAAATTAAGTATGCCTGATATATAAAGAGGCAGGATTTCAGTTTTTTGATTTTATCTTAAAATAATAAATGATATTTATTTCTATGATTTTAAAAAAATCTTATTAAATTAATACAGGAAGGTTGAACATGAAGTACAGATTACTTGGAAAAACCGGTTTTAGAATCTCTGAAGTGTCACTGGGCACATGGCAGCTTGGAGGCAAGTGGGGAGATGCATTCAATCCGGAGACAGCCCAAAAAATACTGGAAAAATCTGTTGAAAGCGGAATCAATTTTTTTGATACGGCTGATCTTTACAACAGTGGCGCAAGTGAAATCCAAATCGGGAAATTCCTTAAAAAAACACCTGAAAAAATTTATGTTGCAACAAAATGCGGAAGAAAACTAAGTCCTCACATTGCGCAGGGATATAACAGGGTAAATATTACTAAATTTATAGATGAAAGCCTTGCAAGGATGCAAGTCGATGCAATAGATTTGATACAGCTTCATTGCCCTCCTCCGGAAGTATATGACGATGACGAAGTTTTTGAAGTGCTCGATGATTTAAAGAAAACAGGAAAAATTCTCCATTACGGGATAAGTGTTGAAAAAGTTGAAGAAGCATTTAAAGCAATAAAGTATCCCGGGGTAGCAAGCATCCAGATAATTTATAATATGTTCAGATTAAAGCCTGATGAAAAATTCTTTGAGGCGGCTTATAAAAATAATGTCGGCATAATAGTAAGAGTGCCTCTTGCAAGCGGCCTTTTAACAGGAAAACTTAAAAAAGACACTGAATACAGCAGCGGAGATCACCGGTTCTTCAACAGAGAAGGAAAATTTTTTGACAAGGGCGAGACTTTTTCAGGTGTTCCCTATGAAACTGGCCTTGCCGCAGTGGAGGTACTAAAGAAAATCTTTAATGACAGTGAACTGACAAAATATGCAATAAGATGGATACTGGACAATAAATATGCCAGCTGCGTCATCCCTGGGATCAGCAGCGTTGAACAATTAAATTCAAATATTGCCGCTTCTGACGCCCAGCCTCTTTCAGCTGCTCAACACGATGCAGTAAGGCAGGTATATGAAAAATACATTAAGGAATTTGTCCACCATTTATGGTAAAAGCTCATTGAGAAGTTTATGTCTGCGGGGCTGCGGCATCAGTTTTGAAAGTATGCAAGTTTTAGCTGCAATATCCATAGGGTCACGCATGCAACCATTATGCCGATAAAATTATAATGCCGGTTAAAAACCTATAAATAAAGTTCATACTCAACGGGGGTTATCTGTCGCTGGTATTTTACTATCTCCCGCTCTTTTGCCTTGATGAAGCTTGGGTACACTCCCCCGAGGGAATTTATAATAACTTCATCTTTTTTTAAATATTCCAGAGCATTACTTAAAGAATATGGTAAAAACTCGATACCCATATTTTTCAACTCTTCTGGAGACAAATCATAAGTATTGTCTGAGACAGGATTCGAAGGTTTAAGCTTCCTGTCAATTCCATCCAGCCCTGCATAATACAATGCGGAAAACAAAGTGTTTGGCTCACAGCCGGGATCGGCCCATCTTAATTCAACCCTGATGTTTTTTTCTTCACCCGACCTGCATGAGGGAACTCTTATAGCAGCAGACCTGTTTAATCTCCCCCAGCAGATATTGACCGGCGCCTCATAGTTGGGTATAAGTCTTTTATAAGAATTAACTGTCGGTGAAGTCACGGCACAAAGCGCCTTTGCGTGCTCAAGCTGTCCTGCAATAAAAGAAAGGGCAAGTTCCGAAAGGTTGAATTGCCTGCTTTTTGGATCATAAAATAAATTTTTTCCATTTAAATCAACAAGGTTTTCATGAATGTGCATGCCTGAGCCGTTCTGCCCGATAATGGGCTTTGCCATGAACGACGCTTTAAGATTATTTGAATCAGCTACAGAGGTGACTATGTATTTATATAATAAAATTCTTTCTGCAGTTTTTAACGCATCATCATACTGGAAACCGATTTCATTCTGCCCGGGAGAGACCTCGTGATGTATGGCTTCTATCTTGAAACCACATTCTCTCATTGTCTTAGCCATGCTTTGCCTTAAAAGAAAAGTTGAATCCAGGGAATGTGAAGAAAAATATCCTGCTTTATCAGCAGGAATCAGAGGAAAAATCAGATTTCCATGCTGGTCCTTTTTAAATAAAAAGTATTCAATCTCCGGTGCCACAAAAAATCTGAATCCTCTTTTTCGGGCGTCTGTCATAGCTTTTTTTAATACATGCCTCGGGTCACCCTCATAAATAGAGCCTTCCGCATCATAAATATCGCCTGTTATCCATGCCATTTTATTTGTCAGATTGCCCCTGGTGTCAAAGAAATGGATTATGTGGAAAGTTTCAGGGTCAGGTATCAAGTACTTATCGCTTTCTGCAGTCCTTCCCAAACCAAGCACAGACGAGCCGTCAAATGCTCTGCCTTTCTTAAAGGCGCTTTTTAGCTCTTCTGCATCTGCCGCATATCCGGAGCTCCTTAAATTTCCCTGTATATCAGAAAACTGAAAGTAAATAAACTCGACTTTGTGCTGTTTTATTTTTTCCAGGACATCTGCCTGTGCAAAATTTATTCTGTCTTCAAGTTCTCTTTTCCCGGACATTTTCACTCACTTTTCTTATGTTTATTGATTGAATTACTATATGTTATTTCTAAAACTATATGTTATTTCTAAATTGTATTGTTAATAAGTTAAGTTTACACTTTTGTTCTTTGATAATTTAATTTTTAGACTCAATCATTAAGGGAATT
>MWAX01000133.1 GCA_002068775.1 Actinobacteria bacterium ADurb.Bin346
CCATAGGTGCAGGAAGCATAACAAAGATAATAGAGTAAAGATAATATATACAGTGGAAAGAAAACAGGTAAGAGTTAGGAGGAAACCCGGTTGGCAGCAAAATTAGGACAGAAGATCAGGATAAAACTGAGAGCTTATGACCATGAGATCATTGACAGATCTGCCAAGAAAATAGTAGAAACTGTAGAGAATTCAGGAGCAAAAGTTTCCGGTCCTATTCCACTACCGAGCAAAAAGAATGTTTTTTGCGTGATCAGGTCACCGCATGTTGACAAGGATTCAAGGGAACATTTTGAGATAAGAGTGCATAAGCGCCTAATTGATATAATAGATCCCTCTCCAAAGACTGTAGACCTGCTCATGAGACTAAGTTTGCCTGCAGGTGTGGATATAGAGATTAAGTCATAAAAATGACTTGTGCTTTTTTTTAGAAAAAGTTTGCAGTTTTGAAAATATATTTGCACAGGATTGGATTATATAAGTCAATTCCGTAAAAAAGTGACTCATTAATTGACGTTAACTTATTATGTCTTGAAAGAATATAGTAAAAAATATATAATTTCAATTTTGTCTTTGTCTAAAATAGTATTGAGAGTGATGAAAAATGGTAAATTCAATATATGGAAAAAAAGTCGGCTCAACACAGGTATTCAGTAATGACGGCGCCGCTATTTATGTAACAGCGATAGAAGCTTCTCCATGTACGGTTCTGCAGGTAAAAGATGAAGCAAGCGATGGCTACAAGTCATTGAAAGTGGGCTTTGGAAATGTTAAGGAAAAAAAAGTCAATAAGCCCATTAAAGGAGTTTTTACTAAGAATAATCTTGCAGCTAAAAAGTATATTAAAGAATTAAGGGTGGAAGATTTTGACCATGAGTACAAACCGGGCGATACGATAGATGTGCAGGTTTTCAAAGTCGGAGATAAGGTAAAAATAACCGGGATTTCAAGGGGCAAAGGGTTTACCGGAGTGATAAAAAGGTATAATTTCCATCGTGGCCCTATGACGCATGGCTCACACAGCATAAGAAAACCCGGCTCTATCGGAATGTGCGCCACCCCTTCAAAAGTCCACAAGGGTAAAAAAATGCCCGGTCGAATGGGCGGTAAAAAAGTCACAATACCTGCCACTGAAATAATAGACATTATTGGAGAGCAGAACCTGATTCTTGTTAAAGGCAGCGTTCCGGGACCCTCCGGAAATATAGTATTACTCAGGAAAGCATAGTAGATTTGGAGAACTAAGATGGCAAATTTAAATGTTTTAGATCTGGAAGGCAAACAGAAAGGGAAAATAGATATAGCTGATAATATTGTTTCACAGGAAGCAAATGATGAGATCCTTCATCAGGAAGTCAGAAGATATCTGGCAGCGGGCAGGTCCGGGACACATAAAACAAAAGAGAGAAGTGAGGTCTCCGGCGGGGGCAGAAAACCCTGGAGGCAGAAAGGCACTGGAAATGCAAGGGCAGGCTCCAACCGCTCCCCATTATGGAGGCACGGGGGCATAACTTTCGGGCCCAAACCACGGGATTATTCTTTTAAGTTAAACAGGAAAGTCATCAGGAAATCAAAACTTATTGCACTGACTGAAAAATTTAAGAACGACAGGATAATTGTAGTTGATAGACTGGATTTTGAAGAGCCTGCAACAAAAAAGGCATATGAGATACTTGTAAGCCTGAAAATTTCAGGAGAGAAAGTGCTGCTTGCGCTTGATTCTGCGGGCAGCGCTGCAGGAAAATCTTTCAGGAACATTCCGGAAGTCAAGGTTGTCAGCATAAAAGGGCTGAATACATATGATATTCTTATTGCCGATTATTTATTTTTTACAAAAAAATCGTTAACAGATTTTATCAAGGGGTTGGGCGATGAAAGATCCTAGAGACATAATAATATCACCGATAGTCTCTGAAAAGAGCTATGCCGCAGTTGAGCAAAAACAGTATTCATTCTATATTGACCCGAGGGTTGATAAAGAAGAAGTTAAAAAAGCTTTTGAAAAAATATTTAATGTTACAGTTTTGAGTGTCAATACTATAAATGTGAAAGCAAAGCCTAAAAGGCTGGGGAAATCTACGGGTTACAGCGCCAGGATGAAAAAAGCTATTGTCAAAGTCGGCAAAAAAGACAAGATAGATTTCTTTGAATCGACAGTTTAAAAACTGGTTTCTTTTATAGTTTGGAGGTAAAAAGTTGGTTTTAAAAAAATATAAACCGGTATCTCCCGGAAGGAGATTTGCAACAGCATCAGATTTTTCAGTCCTTACAAAGAAGGAGCCGGAAAAATCTTTAACTGTTTCGCTTAGCAAAACAGGCGGCAGAAACAATAAGGGCCGTATAACCAGGCGGCATGCTGGAGGCGGGCATAAAAGGCTTTACAGGCTGATAGATTTCAAGAGGAATAAAGACAATATACCTGCAAAGGTCATTGCTATTGAATATGACCCCAACAGGAGTTCAAGGATAGCGCTTGTGCAGTATGCAGATGGTGAAAAACGGTACATAATTGCGCCTGTTGATTTAAAAATAGGCGGGAGCATTGTCTCAGGGGAGAGCGTTGACATAATGCCGGGCAATTGTCTGCCGATTAAAAATATACCTGTTGGTACTGTCATACATAATATAGAACTCAGGCCGGGAAAAGGTGCTGAGATGGCAAGGTCGGCCGGAAGTGCTGCCCAGGTGCTGGCAAAAGAAGACAGGTACGCGCAGTTGAAATTGCCCTCAAGCGAGGTAAGGATGGTTGACCTGAACTGCAGGGCATGCATCGGCCAGGTGGGAAATCCTGATCATGGAATCATCCATCTTGGAAAAGCAGGCAGGAGCAGGTGGCTTGGCATCAGGCCAGGCGTAAGAGGCACAGCAATGAATCCTCATGACCATCCGCATGGCGGAGGCGAAGGAAAGAATAAGACAGCTGGAAGAAACCCTGTCACGCCATGGGGAAAACCCACTCTCGGATACAAAACGAGGAATAAGAAAAAAGCCAGCAGTAAATTTATTGTAAGAAGCAGAAAGAAATAGGAGGAAACAATTATGTCCAGGTCTTTAAAGAAGGGACCATTTATTGATGCCGGGCTTTTGGCCCAGATTGAGAAATTAAATGAAACAAACCAGAAGAAGATTATTAAGACCTGGTCCCGAAGCTCTACAATTTTTCCTGAAATGGTCGGCCATACAATAGCTGTTTATGACGGAAAAAGGCATGTCCCGATATTTGTTGCAGAATCGATGGTTGGGCACAAGCTTGGAGAGTTTGCTCCAACCCGCTCGATCAGGCCTCATGTTTATAAAGGAAAAGGCGAGAAAACCGCTGCAGTTAAAAAGAAAAAATAATTTGGGGGGCTATTTTGGAAGCAAAGGCAATTGAAAAATATATAAGGATCTCACCGAGAAAAGTTAAATATGTGATTGATATCGTCAAGAAAAAACCTGTTGAAGAAGCGATTGGTATTTTGTCGCTGACACCCAACAGGGCTGCAGTTTATGTAAAGAAGGCTATCCAGAGCGCTTCTGCAAATGCAACAGAAAATTTCAAGGAGTATAAAGTAGCAGAGGATGACCTGGTTATAAAAGAAATATATGTAAATGAAGGACCCACGCTTAAAAGATTTAAACCGAGAGCAAGAGGAAGGGCTGACAGAGTATTAAAAAGGACTTCTCACATAACAGTACTTGTATCAGATGAAAATAAAAAAAACCTGGTAAAAAAAGGAAAAAAAAGTAATGTAAAAAACAAACAGTCTAAAAAGGAGGCTAAAGTTTAATGGGACAGAAAGTAAGCCCAAACGGCCTGAGATTAGGCATAAATAAATACTGGCAATCCAGATGGTTTTCAAATAAGGAATATGCAAAGTTTTTATTTGAAGATATCAGAATAAGGCAAGTTCTTGAAGACCAGCTTGCCAATGCAGGTATTGCAAGAATTGAAGTAGAAAGAGCAGCAGATGAGATAAAAGTAGATGTTTACACCTCCAAACCCGGTGTAGTAATCGGTAAAAGGGGCACAAACATCAATGACATAAAGGAAATGGTTCAAAAGGAAGTGAGCAGGAATATCCAGTTAAATATCATTGAGGTCAAGCGTCCGGAAATGATAGCAAAACTTGTAGCAGAAGGTATTGCTTCACAGCTTGAAGGAAGAGTAAGTTTCAGGAAGGCAATGAAGAAGTCAGTTTCCCTGGCGATAAAAGCAGGGGCTAAGGGCATAAGGGTGCAATGCGCCGGCAGACTTGGGGGTGCTGAAATGGCAAGGACAGAATGGTACAGGGAAGGCAGAGTTCCCCTGCATACGCTAAGAGCAGATATCGATTTTGGTTTTGCTGAAGCAAAAACTACATTTGGTAAGATAGGAGTAAAAGTCTGGATTTATCTCGGCGACATCATTTTTGACAAGAGAGAATTAGAAGATAAGAAAGAAGCAGCAGTGCAAAGCTAAAAGGAGATTTTTATGTCACCATTGTTAATGCCCAAAAGGGTCAAACATAGAAAAGAACAAAGAGGGCGGATGAAAGGCCTGTCCAAAGGCGGAAAAAAGCTTGCCTTCGGTGAATATGGGCTGCAGGCAATCGAGCCCGGCTGGGTTACAAGCAAACAGATAGAAGCAGCCAGGATAGCGCTTACCCGTTATATAAAAAGAGGCGGAAAAGTCTGGATAAATGTTTTTCCGCATAAGCCAGTTACAAAAAAACCTGCTGAAACACGGCAGGGTGGCGGAAAGGGAGCACCCGAGCACTGGGTAGCAGTTGTTAAACCGGGCAGGATAATGTTTGAAATCTCAGGTGTTCATATGGATGTTGCAAAAGAAGCCACGAGGCTCGCGTCTCACAAGTTGCCTATCAAGACAAAATTTGTATATGAAGAACAATAATATTCGGGTGGTTTTTATGAAAATGAAGGAAATAAAAGAAAAGACAAAAGAAGAGCTTGAATCAAAACTTTCTGAAATAAAGAAAAATATGCTGGCATTAAAATTCAAGAAAGCTTCAGGCCAGCTTGATAATTTTATGGCCATTCCCAATCTTAAAAAAGATGTGGCAAAGATAAAGACAGTTTTAAGACAGAAAGAGTTAGGCATAAGCTAATAAATCAGGGAGGATATTTTTGGAAAGAGGAAAAAGAAAAATAAGAACCGGCAGTGTGGTCAGTGACAAAATGGACAAAACTGCAACAGTTGCCATTAAATCTTATTACAGGCATCGTTTATATAAAAAGATATTGAAAAAGATAAAAAGACTGAAAGTAGATGATCCTGAAAATCAGCTTGGCATCGGGGATGTAGTAAAAGTTGAAGAAACAAGGCCTCTTAGCAGGACTAAGAGATGGAGAATACTTGAGATAGTTAAAAAAGCGGAGTAACCGGCTTTTTATTGCAGGGTAATGTCCGGTCAAATAGAAGAGCGTTTATTGAGTTATTAATTTATTGTATTAATGTTTTTATATTTTAAAGTATCTTTTACCGTTGGATTCAGGTTTGCTGGGTAGTTTATGCGGTTAATAGGTAGAGAAGGGTTGACAAGATGATACAACAATATACTAGGGTCAATGTTGCAGATAATACTGGAGCAAGAGAATTACTGCTCATAACTGTTCTTGGCGGCTCCGGGAAAAAATATGCACGGGTAGGGGATATTTTTACAGCTGCTGTCAAGGTTGCAAACCCCGGCGGTGTTGTTAAAAAAAGCGATGTTGTTAAAGCTGTACTGGTAAGATGTAAAAAAAGCTACAGGCGAAGAGACGGCTCCTATATCAGGTTTGATGATAATGCAGCAGTAATAATTGATAACCAGAATAACCCTAAAGGGACAAGGATATTTGGACCCGTTGCCAGGGAGCTGAGAGAAAAAAGTTTTATGAAAATAATTTCACTGGCACCAGAAGTAATTTAGAAAGAAATCAGGAGTATTTTATATGTTAAAGGTCAAGAAAAACGACAGAGTGAAGGTACTGCATGGCAAAGATGCGGGCAAAACCGGTAAAGTGCTGAGGATTGAACCTTCAAAGGAATTCATATACGTTGAAGGCGTAAATGTGATTAAAGTACACACGAGATCCAAGAAACAGGGACAGGCCGGTGGAATAATAAGCAAAGAAGGCCCGATACACATTTCGAATGTGGAGGTTGTTTGTCCAGGCTGCAGTAAATCTGTAAAAGTTGGATTTGAAGTTAAAGATTCAGGTGAAAAAATCAGGATATGCAAGAAGTGTGGAGGACAGTTTTAATGAAACCCAGGTTAAAAGAAAAATATGAACGTGAGATAGTGCCGCAGATGTTTAAAGAATTAAAATACAAAAGCATTATGCAGGTTCCAAAAATAAATAAGATCACTGTAAATATGGGAGTAGGCTCTGCAATTCAGAATCCAAAGGACCTTGAAGGTGCAACTGCCGACCTTGTAAAAATTGCCGGTCAGAAACCGGTAGTAACAAAGGCGCGCAAATCAATTGCAAGTTTTAAAGTCAGGAAGGGTCATTCAATAGGGTGCATGGTGACACTTCGTGGCGACAGGATGTATGAATTTCTGGACAGACTTTTAAATATTGCCATCCCGAGGATACGTGACTTCAGAGGGCTGTCAAAAAAAAGTTTTGACAGTATGGGAAATTATACAATCGGCATAAGGGAACAAACAATTTTCCCTGAAATAGATTTTGACAGCCTTGTAAGTGTTAAAGGCATGAACATAACAATAGTCAGTTCTGCAGAGAATGATGACGAGGCATTGATTTTATTAGAAAAGTTCGGTTTCCCGTTCAGGAAACAGTAAAGTTTTAACAGGAGGATTTTTATTTGGCTAAAAAATCTCTTATAGCAAAACAAAAAAGAGCACCTAAGTTTAATGTGAGATCCTATCACAGGTGCAACAGGTGCGGCAGACCGCGAAGCTATTACAGAAAATTTGGTTTATGCAGGATATGTTTGCGGGAGCTTGCTTATGAAGGAAAAATTCCTGGGCTCACAAAGTCCAGTTGGTAAAAAGGAGGATAAATGTCTGTTTCAGATCCGATTGCTGATATGCTGACCAGAATCAGGAATGCAAATAAGGAAAGGCTTGATAATGTTGTCATGCCTTCTTCTGGTTTAAAAGCCGAGATAGCCAAGATAATGTATGAAGAGGGCTATATTTCCAGCTATGAAGTTGTTGACGGCAAAACTACAAACGGAATATTAAGGATATATTTGAGATACAACAGGAACAAAACCGGCATTATTTCAGGATTAAAAAGAATAAGCAAGCCCGGGCTAAGAGTTTATACAGAGAAAGATAAGATACCGCGTATTCTGGGAGGACTGGGAACTGTAATAGTTTCTACATCAAG
>MWAX01000134.1 GCA_002068775.1 Actinobacteria bacterium ADurb.Bin346
GTGCGAGCCAGCACAGGGGTATCAAATCTTTCACTGATATCATAAGCTTCCTTAACAAGCTCCAGCGCTTCCTGGCTGTCCGAAGGTTCAAGCATAGGTATGCGGGCAAATTTTGCATAGAACCTGTTATCCTGCTCATTCTGTGAGCTGTGCATATAAGGGTCGTCTGCTGAGACAATGACCATGCCTCCCCCTACGCCTGTGTAAGAAAGCGTCATAAAAGGGTCAGCTGCCACATTGAGTCCGACATGTTTCATTACGGTAAGAGTCCTTGCGCCTGCAATGCTTGCCCCCGAAGCTACTTCAAGAGCCACTTTTTCATTGACTGACCATTGTGCATAAATGCAGGGATATTTTGCAATACTTTCAAGTATTTCCGTGGAGGGTGTGCCGGGATAAGCAGTTGCCACCTTAACACCTGCTTCATAGGCGCCTCTTGCAATCGCTTCGTTGCCTGTCAGCAAATCAAGATTTTTTTCTGCTCTCATTTTCTATATGAAAGAATGGCCTGCCGCTGCTTTTGTAAATTAAGTTTTATAGTATATATAAGAAAGCATAAATGTAAAGCAATTCAGTTTCGTGTACATTTTTAAATGGCATCGGGGGCGGCTGCTTTCGGATACTTTTATATATGGACCAGCAGGGCGACCTGCCATAAAGCCGGCAATAAAACTCAAAAGACAGGAAATCTGATTCTCAATCTCGTTTATATTTTATTTTATTTTCGATTTAGGATAATATATTCTCTTGATATGGAAAAGGCTAGAAAAATATATGCCAGAAAAAGCCATGGAACAAAAATAATTATTTTTGCTGTTATTGTCCTTGCAGCAATCCAGGTCTGGTTTCTATATTACAGTTATAAAGAAGTAGCGACAAAAATGCCGGCTAAGCTCTTTGCATCACCGAAACCTTTCCCTGTCACTGAACTTATTCCCAATACACCTTATGTCCCTTCAGGACAAGAAAATAATCAGGCAGCAGAAAATGAAGAGGGAACTCCGGAATTAACTGCTGAAACCATCTCCGCTGCGACTGATGCTTCAGGAGACACGGGAATAACTGCGGCAGAAACGACAACCGGAGAATTTGTGCTTACAGAAGTGCAGAAAAAAATAGTCCTGCGCCTGATGGAGCTTCTTGAGAAGGACATAGAGTATGGTTATACGGTCTATCCGGATAGCGGATACCCTCCTTCAAATACATGGATTTCCACTGATGTAGTGGCAATAGTGCTGCGGGATGCAGGTTATGACCTGATGGAGCTAATATATAAGGATATGACGGAGCATAAAGAAGACTACCCCATGGATATAAAAAAGAGGAGTGAGCCAATTAAATATATTGATTTCAGGGATGTTTTTTTCCAGGAAAAATTTTTCAAAAGAAATGCTCTTGAGCTTGATAAACAATATATTTTAGGCAATGAAAACAATAATATTCAATGGCAGCCGGGTGATATTGTCTTCTTTCAATTCGATCCTGATAACCCTTACCAGGATTTGGCGGGTTTTGTCTCTTCCCGTAAAAACAATGAAGGTGTGCCGCTTGTCATTATGATTTCAAAAGATCTTGGTAGAGTCAGTGAAGTTGATGCTCTGCTTGATTATATTATTGTGGGACATTACAGGTATCCCAACCCTTATGAAGAAGGCTAATCTTTAAATCTGAACGGGTTAAATTTCGTACCATAATCAAAATAATCTATCTTTTCCCTTCTTTTAAGGAAACTGACAATTGCATAAGTGGCGGGAGTCAGCACTATTTCCATCCCGACCTTAAAAATATAATTTGAAACAATTATAAGAGCCACCAGTCGCCAGGAGTACACGCCTCCAAAAGCAATAATTACAAAAAGAACTGTGTCAATTCCTTCACCTGCAAGAGTCGAACCTATGGTCCTTGTCCATAAAAACCTTCCTTTAGTAAAGATCTTCATTTTTGCAAGCACGATAGAATTAGAGAATTCGCCTGCAAAATAAGCAATCAGCGAAGCTGCAACAATCCTGGGGGTCTGGCCCAGGATAAGCAGCCAGGCCTGCTGGTTTTCCCAACCGGCAGCCGGTTTTATCAGACCCACCAGGCCAAAGACAACAGACATTAAAAGCGCAGAAAAAAATCCTATCCAGATGACTCTTCTGCCTGCTTTAAAGCCATAGACTTCTGTAAGGACGTCTCCAAAAATATAAGACAGCGGAAAAAGAATGGTTCCCCCATCAAATGTAAACCGCCATATCTGGACAATCTTTGTTGAAGCAATATTTGAAATCAGGATTACAGCTACGAAAAGACCGGTGATGATATCTATATAATTATATTTTGAATCTTTTAACTCATTCTTATCCATCATTTTTATCATATTTCAGCATGTGATTATGTTCTTAAATAATTTCTTAATTATTATATTTATATTGATTGATTATTCCAAATAGTTTCAAGTCCATACATGAAGCTTGATTTGAGATGCACATGAATATATTTTAAATAAAGCAATTCGCTGTATGGATTTAATAATATATATAATAGTATAATGAACAGGTAATAAAATTTTTTCTATTTTCCGGAGGCTTGAAAAAATGAGCAGGGATAAAAAGACAGATAAGACTTTGGTATACTATGTAGTCGGAGGCGCAGTGGCCGGCGCAATTGCCGGCTATATCGTTAAAAAAGTCGGCTTCAAAAATATAATGAATGTCCTTAAGTCAAAAAAAATAATTCCTGAAAACATTGCAGAAACCATTTCAGAATTCACTTCAAGGCACGAAGATGAAGAAACAGACGATGACTTGCTTTAACAGCTTGTTTTAAGTTTTGATTTGTCAGCCCCGGTTTTTAATAAAAAGCCAGCTGTGCAGATGTTCAGGATGCCTGTGCCGGCGGCAGGTTCTTTTTTCTCGGCGACTGACGCATGATGACAATATAATATATAAGCGCCCCTATCCCACCTGCTAACACAATTATTAATATCCATATGATCTTGGTATTATCAGTTGCGTTCGGAAAATCCATTGCATCTCTCTTTGCGCAGTCAACAAGTGAAATAATCCATATAACGAAGAAAAAGATCCCTGCTCCCCAGGCTATCAGCCAGACAAATATAAGCAGTATCCATATCCCGGCAAAGCCTGCTGTGGCAGTTCCCAAAGCTGCAGCAGTAGCATCTTCACCCGTGCACGAAGAAAGCAGCACCGGTATAAACAGTGAAATGAAAAGTGCAATTATTGAAACTGCCCGGGATAGCGCTGCAGATTTTTTATTTTCCAAAAATATTTTTTTCATTATTG
>MWAX01000135.1 GCA_002068775.1 Actinobacteria bacterium ADurb.Bin346
TGCCGATGAGTATACCGCCCCTGACTTTATATGCAACAAGAATTATTGTGAGCACAAGTCCAAATGCAGCCAGAAGAGTATAATTTGCCGTGAAGTCTCCAAGCTTTACTGCTGTTGCCGGATCTATGCCTACAAAACCGGCTTCCTGGGCACCAATAAAGGCAATAAACAGGCCTATGCCTACGCCTATTGCATATTTCAGCCCCATTGGTATGGCGTTCATGAGGATAATTCTGAGTTTTGTAAGAACCATTATAAGGACGAGCAGGCCTTCAATTACTATAATTCCCATTGCCTGCTGCCATGTCATCCCGAGCCCCAGTATTATAGTAAATGTAACCACGGCATTTATCCCCATTCCGGAAGCAAGCGCAAAAGGGGTATTTGAAACAAGCCCCATCATGATGCTCATTATGCCTGCGCCAAGACATGTTGATACAACTGCTGCCTCAAAAGGTATGCCCGTTGCGCCGCCGCTCGAAAGAATCGCAGGATTAACAAATATTATGTACGCCATCGTCATGAATGTTGTTACACCTGCGACAATTTCCCGCCTTACAGTCGTGTTTCTTTCCTGGAATCTAAAGTACGACAAAGCTCCCTCCCTTTCTTCCTGATGTTTTTATAATGATGATAAGAACTATTTGCTGAGCTGGTGAATTTATGGTTTGTAATGGTTAATTCCATGTTTTTAAAAATAAATAATATTTTACGACAGGCTTAAATATACATTATACTACTGATGTTTGCAGTTAAAACTGGAATATTTAAATATGTTTTTTTAATACAGAATTGGTATATATTATGGCAAAACTTTAAGCTGCGCGGTATGCAGGAATTGATTTATTTTAGGCATGTGCTGCTACTTTATTCTCCTTTTTATTATTCCCCCGCCCAGTATTTTATCCCCCTTGTAAAACACCGCACTTTGGCCCGGTGTAACAGCTTCCTGCGCTTCATCAAATAAAACCTTTGAGCTTTTTTTATATTGCCTTATATTGCAGGGCACCTCCGCGCTCTGATATCTTATTTTGACAGTTGCTTCAGAAGGCATGCTGTCAACAAGAAGATTTAAATCGCCTGCCACTAGACCTCTGGATTTAAGCTCGTTTCGTGAGCCTGCAATAATGAGATTCCTGCCGGCATCCATGTCTGTCACGTATAAGGGCTCGCTGCTGCTTATCCCAAGACCTTTGCGCTGGCCTATGGTATAAAATGCCACACCTCTGTGCCTGCCGAGCACATTGCCTTCTTTATCAATAATGTCTCCCGGATTCCGGCAGCCCGGTTTTAAAGATAAAAGAAAATCCCTGTAGTCATTGTCAAGAAAACAAATATCCTGGCTCTCTTCCTTGTGCGCAGCAGGCAGCCCTGCCTCGAGAGCTATTTTCCTTACAGTATTTTTATCATAATCGCCCAGGGGCAGTTTTATGAATCCAAGCTCGCTGCGTTTAATCACATAAAGGAAATAGCTCTGGTCTTTCTGTCTGTCTTTTGCCCTGGCAAGATAAAAACCGCTGCTGTTTTCAAGTATTTTTGCATAATGGCCGGTTGCAAAATAATCAAATCCGAGATTTTTTGCATAATTCAGCAGCAATTCAAATTTCAAATGTCTGTTGCAGTCAATGCAGGGGTTGGGAGTTTTTCCCTTTATATAACTGCCGATGAATTTTTTAATTATTTTTTCTTTGAATTGCCTGGAATAGTCTATAAAGTAGTGAGGTATGCCCAGATAGCCGCAAGTCTTTCTTGCATTATTGACAGCATCTGCTCCTAAGCATCTTATGCCGTTTGTGCGATCTATTCTGCTTTCAAAGCACATGGTCACTCCTGCTGTATTAAAGCCTTCATTTTTTAAAATCATTGCAGCAACTGAAGAATCCACTCCCCCGCTCATTGCAACCAGAATTTTTTTATTTTTGCTCATTTTATTTTTTTTGCATACTATTTTTTTTATTCTGAAAATTAATTTATAATATATATTATTATTTTATAAAATAATTTATTGGATAAAGTATGGAATTTTTTCTACAAAGGCTGCAGGAATTTTTCAGCGCAGAAAACATGAGATTTCTGTGGATGAGGATGTATCAATGGTTTGAAATCACTCTCAGGACCCTTTTTGGAAAAATACCATACTCCCCCATCAGGGACCTGCTGATAAATCCATGGTTCTGGGTAATTATTGTTTTTATTCTTATCCTTATCCTAATTTTCAGGAGAAGGTAGGGTTTGCCCCAATTCCCCGATAAAAACATTGCTTCTTTTACTTTTAATCGGCCTCCGGATTTTTTCTCCCGTTTTCAGGTTTTCTGCAGAGCTGAGCGTTTTTCCTGAAAATAAATACAATAAGTGCGAGGACTGCAAATATGGACATCAGCACCAAAATAAACCTGCCGGGATTATTCTTTATTCCTTCGGAAAAAAGATACAGACGGGAATTGCTTTTCTTTAAATAGTCCATGAAATTTCCGTCCAGCAGGCTCTTATCGCTCTCCTTTACGCTGGAGATCCTTTCAATTATTTTATCCTCGATACTGTGGTCTTCCGGTTTTATTACTACTTTTTTGGCCATTTTCATGTATTTATCTATATCTGCCATCAGATTTTCTTCTCTTTCTCATATTTCAATTTATCTTTTATGATTTTTCTTGCCCTGTGTATATTCGTTTTTACTGTCCCTATAGGCTTTTTTATAAGTATTGCTATTTCCCTGTAGCTGTAATCCTGGAAATCCCGCAGGATGAGAGGTATCCTGTAGCTTTCTTCCAGGTTGACAATCACGCCCAGTACTTCTTTTATTGTTTCTCTTGCAATGAAATTCCGCTCTGTGTTGTGGTTAAGGTCCGTAAAAACAATATCATAATTTTCTTCAAAAGCTTCAAGGCTGACTTTTTTATCAGCTGTCTTTGATTTTATCCTTAATTTATCTATGCATGTATTGATTGTGAGTTTTCGCAGCCATGTCTTAAAACTCGAAAGCCCCCTGAAATTCTTGATCGAAAGATATACTTTTACAAAAACTTCCTGACTTACATCTTCTGCTTCATGGGCATCTCTCAGCATAAAAAAAGCATTTGTATAAACATATTTTGAATACATCCTGACCAGCCCCTCAAATGCTGCTTTGTCCCCTTTTTGTGAAAGGGCAACAAGCCTTTTATCGTCTGGTTCCCTGTGCTCCTGTTTTTTATCACCTGCTAAAATTTCAGTGATCTTTTTGTCTTCGACTTCCTGATTGCATTCAGGAGCTTCTTCTGGTATTTTGCCTTCTATTTCATCCAATACTGCAGCCTTTCCTGTTATTTAATTTGAAGAACTTTCGCTAACTTTCGCTGTTTAGCGAAGTGTCTGCTGAGCCCGTTTCGCCTGTTATGGAGCCTGATCTGAGCTTGATTACGTCTTCCTGTATTTTTTTCACAGCATCTTCAGGGCTTATGCTGCTGTTCAAGACATTCTTTATGTTCATCATAAGAGCTTCGCGTATTGCCATGAGGGCTTCCTTTGGCGGCTTACCTCTGCATATGGCAGTCTGCTGAGCCTGGGCAGAATAAAGCTGGTCTGAAACAATAAATGAAGCTGACTCTAGGGATTTTAAAGACGGCATTGTTTGTGTCTTTTCAGTCCACTTTTGCTGTACTTTTTCTGACATTAAATAACTGATGACTTTATTTGTCGTTTCCAGTGACTTGCCGAATGTATTTGCATTTATCATAAACCCTATGCCGTCAATAAGCGGCGTGGGATTTCTGAATCCTCCCCAGACAACGGGAATTTTTGCAACCCCGAAATCAAGGCCCTCTTTGCTGTACTCATCTATGGCCCAATTTCCATTTATTATCATATGTGCCCTGCCCTCCTTAAAGGCAGTGCTGATTTCTTCATATTCATATCCCGAAGGCACAATTTTTTCCTGATTATAGAGCATCAGTAAAAACTCAAGGGTTTTGACCATCGCCTGGCTGTCAAGGCTGACTGCACCCGTGGAATAATCGTATATCCAGTCCTGGTATCCTCCAGTGAAAGGAATTATCCAGTCTGCTTCTGCTAAATTAAAAATGAAGCCGTAAATTCCTTCCTTTGGTTTATTTGCCTGTCTGCAGTATTCCGTCAGCTCTTCAAAACTTTCTGGTGCCTCTTTTATAAAATCACGGTTATAAAAAAGCAACAGAAAATCAAAAGCCCTGAAAGGTATTACATAATTTTTGTCTTCAAAAACAGATATTTCAGCCAGCCCGCTTATTATATCCGGATAAACCATATCATCCATAATGGGCCTCAGCACGCTTGCCCTGGCAAGTGCTTGAGAGGATTCAAGGTTTGCAAGAATAAATTCCGGGCCGGCACCCGCAAGGCTTGCTGCCCTGAACTGATCTGTCAGCTCTTCTTCGCTCCGGAAATGCCTTGTATTTATTTTAATCCCTTTATTAAGCTCGACAAATTGTTCGATGTCTTCCATTAATTCTATCTGTTCCCTGGGCTCCAGCTTGTCCCAAATTGTTATTTCTTCCACAGCCTGGTCGCCGCCAGCCGCCTGCTCCTCCTGCATTGATGTGATTGATTCTGTTGGTGCCGCTTCTTTCTGGCTGTTTTCGCTGTCTTTAAAAAAAGTACAGGATGCAAGAATTAAGGGTAGGCATAAAACTGCTACAAATGCTGAAGGTTTAAATAAAAGACGTTTGATTTTTAACATTTTTTAATATCTTTTTTCTGTAATAATAATTAAAACTTATTTGCTTACCGGCTTATTATAATATTAAAGAATAAAAAACTTAAATCATATGATATTTTAACTATTTTCATTGACAGCTGCTTTTACCGAATCCCTGAAAAATGCTTCAAATCTGTAGTGGGTGAAATCCTTAATATATTCGTCAAGAAGTATTGCAACCCCAAAATCCTGCACACCAGAAGAATCCATTTCATTGTTTTCAATGAAGCATTTTTTTATAAAGACAACCCGGTTTTTTAAATTGTAGAATGTGGCAAATATTTTAAGGTCTTCTATATTATTTTCCCCTATATTTGTAACTTTACCCTTTATGCTGAAAGTTTTGTTTTGAAAGCTCCTGTCTTCTTCTGCAATCACAGGCAGCCCTTTAAAGCTTTTATTGTAATTCTTAAAGTTTGTCCCGATTTTTATACCCGATATATTTATATAATTTGCTCTTGTTTCATAGACAAGATAGAAGGGCATGCGACTGCCGGGTTGCAAATAGTTTGCAAGTCCCTGGATTTTTATGCTGTCTATTTCCCTGCCTGAGCCATCAAAAAAATTAAAAGTAATTTCGATATTTGTTTTCCACACTCCTGAAATGTTTTCAATCTCTCCGAGAACCACCATGTCGCCATAGATATCCGTGTAAATATTGCAATTTTTGATAAGCAAATCAATTGATTCGGTTGGTTTAAGATTGACTGATTTATAATCAAATAAATATACTGGTGTTTCTTCATATGGGCCGGTTGCCGGGTTTTCAGCGCTCTCTCCGGTCGCTGCAGGTGCGGCAATAGTGCCTGGTGTGTTTGGGGCTTGAATGTCTGCAGTATCATTAAAAACAGCTGTTTTCACTTTGCTGCAGGAAAAGATAAAAAAAGATAAGGACAGCATGCTGAACAGAATAATTAAAAAAGAGACGGTTTTTTTTAAGTTCGGCCTGCCCTGTTTTTTAACATTGGTCATCGGGTTCCCCGGCATCTTCTTCAATAATTTTGTTATTGGGATCTAAATGCACGATAACCGGTTTAAAAGTCCTGTATTCTCTGGCATCAATGGCTACAAATGCAATTATAATGACCTTATCCCCTTTTAATATCTTTCTGGCAGCTGCTCCGTTAAGGCAGATCTCCCCGCTTCCCCTTCTGCCTTCTATTACATATGTTTCAAGCCTTTCCCCGCTGTCAAGACTTACAACCATGACTTTTTCAAAAGGCAACAGTCCCGCCCTGTCCATGAGCTCTCTGTCTATTGTAATGCTGCCCTGGTAATGAATCTGCGCATCTGTAACAGTTGCTCTGTGGATCTTGCACTTTAAAACATTTATAAACACTGTTGCCTTCCTTTTCCTAAATAATTTAAAATCTTTTTATACGCCAGAATATTTAACATATAACATATAACATATATATCATATAATCTTTAACAAAATACTGTCTTTAAATTTATATGACCTGCACTTATTTTAATGCATTATTAAAAACTTTTTAATTCCCCCGCTGATTAAAAATTACTAATATTTAATATCAGATTATCTATAAGCCTTGTTTTTCCCACACGGACAGCTCCGGCTATAAGTAGTTTTTTAATCTGCTTTTTTCCGGCTTCCGGCTTAAGGGTGCCTATTTCTTCCAGTGTTTCGCTTTCCCGGAAATCGAAATAGTCAACTTTTAAAACATCTGCAGATGCTTTTATATTCTCTTCACAAATTTTCTTTAATTTTATCAGGTTGTTTTCGCCATTATTTATTTTTTCTTTTGCCAGCAGCAGATTTTTATATAAAATTGAGGCGCTTTTCCTTTCAGACGCTGAAAGATGTTTATTCCGTGAGCTCATTGCAAGCCCATCTTTTTCTCTTACAATGGGGCAACCAATAACCTTAACCGGCAGTTCCAGGTCTTTTACCATCTTTTTTATTATCAAATACTGCTGGTAGTCTTTCAGGCCGAAATATGCACGGTCGGGATATATAATATTAAATAATTTAATAACAACTGTACATACTCCCCTAAAATGGCCCGGTCGCATTGCTCCACACATTATGCTGTCGAGCCCGACAACTTCAACAAATGTTGAGAATTTATCCGGATACATGTCTTTTACTGATGGTTTAAAAATATAGTCCGCCCCTGCTTTTTCTGCCATCGATCTGTCTCTTTGTGTGTCTCTCGGATAAGTGCCGTAGTCTTCCCCGGGACCAAACTGGATGGGGTTTATAAAAATGCTGACAATAACCATGGAGCAGTCCTTCCGCGCTTTCTTTATCAGGCTGATGTGCCCTTCGTGAAGATAGCCCATTGTCGGGACAAGACCGATTGTCTCACCAGCTGAAAGCAGTGATTTTGAGAGTTTTTGCATTGAGGCCGGATCAGTTATGATTTCCATTTTTTCTCTGCTCTTTATTGCGCTTCTGGTTTTTAAATTATGTTAACAATTAAGTAATTTAACTGGATAAAACTAGTGTTAAAATTGATTATTAATAACCGTACCGGGATTACCGGGGGCTTCACCGGAAACTTTAAAAGATTTTTTTAAATTCTTCAAGTTTTGACTTATTTATCCAGCCATTTTCATAAGCAATCTTCGCTGTTGAATAACCCATTATCCTGTAAATCACATCCTGCCCGGGGCCCAGATATTTGCTGAAATTATAAAGGTGTTCAGCAACGGTTCCGGTATCGCCCCTGGCAATCGGGCCTGTTAAGGCAGCAGTTGGACCTATTTTTTTAATATTTGCAAATGTTCCCTCTATAAGTCCTGAAAGCGCTCTCATTGAGTCTTCGGCTTTTATGCCAATTGAGCCATGTATATCTGTTGCATATTTTATAAGGGTAACAAGATAATTGGATGCCACACAGGCAGCAGCGTGGTAAAGGGATTTCTTTTCATCATCCACCTCTATGATTGTTCCTTCCATGCCTGCAATAAAGCAGTCTATAAACTCCCTGTTTTTTTCTTTGTTTTTTTTCGGATAGGTGACGCCGTATATTGTACCGGGCAGAGAGTCTATTGAATCAGCAATAGACGCAAAAGATTTAATGGGATGTATGGATGCTGTGTACGCTCCGGCATTTTCTGCAGCCATGAGAACTTTGAGTGTTTTTGCTCCGCTGAAATGAATCAGGAGCTTTCCTTTAACAGCTCCGGGGCCCGCTTCAGTGATTTTTTTGCAGACTTCTTCTATAATATCATCTGGGGTGCATATAAAAATACAGTCTGCTTCAGACACGCATTTATTATTATCAGTTGTAAAAAGCATGCTCTTTTTTACCGGCCTGATTATTTTTTCTGCTCTCAGGAGTGAGTCCCTGCTTTTTGAAGATATGGCTACCAGGTTTATCCCCGGTGTTTTTCTCCGGTATATGGCTGCTGCAAGTGTGGTTCCGAGGCGGCCAGCGCCTATTATTCCCAGGTTTTTTGTTATGGATTGCTTCATTAGATAATACCTTTTTATCAGGAAATCCTGATGGGCATTAAGAGATAAAGAAGGCCTTCAAATTTTTCTGACTTTATCATGATCGGCTTCAACGGTTCAGCAATATTAATTGTTATCTTTTCGTCATCTATGATGTTCAGCCCATCAATTAAAAAATCGGGGTTAAAAGCCATTTGTATACTCTCTTCACCATAACTCACTTCAAAATCTTCGCTGGAGCTTCCGATTTCCCTTATGCTCATCGACACAACTATTCTGCCTTTTTCAATATCAAGCCTTACAGGAATACTGTCCTGTGATATAGAAGATATTCTTTTTATAACATCAGCCATGGTGTCTCTATTGATTATTATACTGTGGTTGAAGTTTTCAGGTATAAGTTTTTCGTAATCCGGAAACTTGCCGGACAGAAGCCTTGACACAATTAATGTCTGGTGTTCTTTTCCTTCACCAATACAAAAACTTATCTGATTTTCTTCAATGTTTAGCTCAATTTCCGCTTCCTGGGAATCATTTTTTGCAATAGTGTCAAGTACTCTTGAGGGCACGACCACTTTTATTGGCTCGCCGTCATAATTAATTCCGCTTTCTGCGACTGCAAGCCTGTAGCTGTCTGTAGCAGCAAGTTTTATCTTATTGCCTGAAAGATCAAGCAGGATTCCTGTGAGCGCTACTCTGCTCTCATCGGTCGAACATGCTTTCTGAACTTTTGAGATAAGGTATTTTAAATCCTGTGTTTTTATTTTAAAAGAGCCTGTTTTTTTAATTGAAGGAAATTGTGGATATTCTTCGAGTGAAAAAGTGTTTAGCGTAAAGTTGGCTTTCTGGCATGTGACCTTTAGTTCATTCGTTTCATTTATCAGCTCCATCTCAATTTTTGATTCCGGGAAGCTTTTTAATATATTAATAAGTATTTTTAAAGGGACCACTACCCTTCCGGGTACGTCTACTTTGACATGGATGTTGCTTTTTATGCTGGTTTCGAGATCTGTGCCATATATATTTAATTTAGAGCCCTCGGCTTCCAGCATAATGCCATTCAATATGAAGTTTGATACTTTTGGCGACATTGCTCTGCTTATAAAAAGTGCCTTATTAAGAACCTCGTCTCTTGTGGTTTGGATTTTCATTTTTTACCTTTCTTTAGTAAAGATAATCAATAAGATTTTAAAATAAAAGGAAAAAGTATTAACATCTATTTTACTATAATAGAATATTAATTTAAATAAATAGTAGTAATAATAAAGACTGTTGATAATGTGGACAACTGCTAAAAACAGCACTGTTTATATGGTTTTTTGTTTTTATTTGCTGTGGGAAAAACAGTTAACAACTGTTAAAAACAGGACGCCTTATAAACAGGGCACCCGGCAGACAAAAATTATGCACAAAAAGGGGTGGTTTTAACCGGTTTTATCAATAACTTCTCAACAGAGTTGCCGACAGTTTGGGCGGTGAGCGGGCGTAAACAGACCTAAGATCTTAACCTGTTTGTTATTTCTCTCACGTGTTTGTAGACATCGCTTTCTTTGGAGATAAGATCTTTTATTTTTGTAATAGCATATATCACTGTTGCGTGATCTCTGTTTCCAAAAACCCTTCCTATTGCAGGAAGTGAATCGCTTGTGATCTCCCTGCAAAGGTACATGGCAACCTGGCGCGCATGAGCAATATACTGATTTCTTTTACTGCTGATAAGGACATTTATCGGGATAGAAAAATATTTTGATACTTCTTTTAAGATCCGCTGACTGGTGACTCTTGTCTGGGTGTCCTCCGGCATCATATCTTTAAGAACTTTTCTGGCAGTGTCAATATCTGCAGGTGTACCAGTAAGGGAAGAAAAAGCGACGATTCTTGTAACCGCGCCCTCAAGCTCTCTGATATTTGTTGTTATTCTTTCTGCAATCAGGTTTATGATATCCCTGTCGACTTTTAAATTTTCACGCTCCTTATATTTGTCCAGTATGGCAATTCTTGTTTCAAGGTCCGGCGGCTGTATATCTGTAACCAGCCCCCACTCAAGCCGTGAGCGCAACCTGTCTTCAAGAGTGGAAAGATCTCTAGGGGGCCTGTCGCTTGAAAGGACTATCTGTCGGTTGGTGCCATGAAGCGCATTAAAAGTGTGAAAGAACTCTTCCTGGCTCGCCTCTTTTTCTTCAAGGAACTGTATATCATCTACAAGAAGGACATCATTATTTCTATAGCTTTCTTTAAAAGAAATTACGTTTTTATATCTTAAGGCATTTATAAAATCATTTAAAAATTTTTCTGCTGATACATATTTTACTATAAAATTAGAATGATATTTTAAAACATATTGGCCTATTGCGTGCAGGAGATGGGTTTTACCAAGCCCGACACCGCCATAAATAAAAAGAGGATTATAGGCCTTTCCGGGTTTTTCGCTTACAGCCTGTGCGGCAGTATATGCGAACCGGTTGCTGCTTGCATCTACAAATGACTCGAAAGTATATTTATAGTTAAAACCAAGAGACGAAGAGGAGGGTTTTTTTTTGGGTTTTACAGTTGATTCATCATCAGGAAGAGGAGAAGTCCTTACCGAAATGCCGGCTTCAACAGCTATGGTTAATTTTGCTGAAGAACCCAGTGTTTTTTGCGCTGCTTCAAGAAGCATCTGAAAGTATCTGGACTCAAGCCATTCTTTGGCATAAGGACTGCTTACCGATACCGTGATTAAATTTTTTTTTATTGATATGGGCTTAATAGGCTCAAACAATGTTCTAAAAATAGGATTGTTTACCTTGTCTTTAACATTGTCGAGCACTTTCTCCCATATACTGTTGAGGTCATCCATGTAACTATATTAGAAATTATTTAAATAATATTCAAGATATTTTTTACCCATATCTGTGAGCTGCCTCTTGCCGGACCCAGTCATTCTGAGCAAACCAGCCTCTTCAAGAGAAATTAGGTCCCTGTAAGAAGTCGAAAGACTGAAACCGAGCTCTTTTGCGATTTTTGAAGGGCCTGTTTCATCCAGCTCCAGAACAAGAGATAATATTTTTATCTGCCTTAATGATAATTTTAAGTTGTCAAAATCTTCTCCCGCCTGTTTTTCAACTGTCTTATCTTTTTTCGGAACGTGAGCATTTGTTTTTTGTTCAGCATCCTGCTTTGTTTCTTTTATTAAAATATCACCTGGCCGGACAAAAGAAAGGCCTCCCCTGTCGCCCTGCGCCAGGACTGTGTTGATTACATTCTCATTGTCTATCCTTAGCGAAACAACAGTGCCTTTCTGTATATTATCAGCAATGTCCACACTGCCCCCTGAAAAAACAATTGCTTCCTTTACTATGGGAAGGCCAGATCCAACACCCCTGATATATTTTATAATCGCGGGATGATAAATGGGTATATCGTCGATTTCAGCACGTATTGAACGGGTATCCAATACAAATCGCCGGCCATTATGCCAGTGATCGTAGATAAAATCAACAGCTAAATTCGCCGCAATAAGACTTATTAATGTGGCCGTTATGTTTCCCAACGGCTGCCTGTCTATGTGGTCCAGTTGAAAAGTTGCCGTAACCTTCGTTCCCTTTGCCGGGACCGACTGCAAACCAAACTTTCCTTCGGCTTTTTGGGCGGCGTCCTTCAAAAGAGGCAGCCCCAAACCGACCTGCCGGACTTTTTTTGTTGTATAAAAAGGATCCAATACTTTGGTTAATTCTTCTTCTTTCATCCCGCAACCGTCGTCGCCGATCTCAATGGTCAGACGGTTATCCTTTTGGTCTTCGATTACCGAAATTGTAACCAACTTGGCACCGGCGCGGGTGGAGTTCTCTGCAATATCGAGTATATGCTGGGCAAGTTCAAGCATATTTACTCCAAAACATGGCGGCCGTTCTGTCCGGTAAAAGCCATTTTTAATTCCGTCAGGCTTGCATTACGCAGCAGAACTTTTGTCATTGCCGTGCCGATGTCTTTTAAAAAATGGGCATCCGAAGAAATTATGAAAGAGTAACTGCTCAATTCTTTGTATTTTATCCTTGCCTGTTGAAATCCCGTTGCCGGCGTTATCTCCAGGGCATCAAATTTTATTTTTTCATCGACGAATCCCAACTGGCTTAAAACGCTGAAACTTTCTCTATCAATATGGGCCGCGACAGCCAGGCCGTGAAATTCATGAATTAAGTTTAAAAGTTTATCTATTGATAAAGCGGTTGCACCGATCAGTAATTTTTTACTTATACACTCAACTTCGCCGTTTTCATTGACAACAGCCTGGACACCGAAGCGTCTTTCATCGTTTTCTCCGGGCAAGTGTTCATAGACAATTTTCTGCAGCTTATTAAGATTGTCGAGAGAATCAAAAATGGCCAGTATGTGTACTTCCTCGCTGGTTGTAACCTCCATTCCGGGCAGGACGTGCAGATTTTCTTTTCGGGCCGCATTTATTACGTACGGAATATTTTCCGAGGAATTATGATCGCAGACGGCGATGAGATCAAGGCCTTCCTTTACTGCTTTTGCCACCACTGCTCTCGGGTGCATATCAAGCTCGGCGCACGGTGAGAGGCAGGTGTGAATATGAAAATCACATTTGAAGATTTTAAGCATCGTCTTTTGCCGGAATTAACCAGCGCGGGCAGGATATTATTGTTTTGAAACCAAAGCCTTTATCGGTCTTTTTTCCCCAGCAGGTTGTAAATTTTTCCCGTCAATTCGAATGCGCTCAAGTCTGAAACCATGACGGGGATGTTTTCCTGGGCGGCTTTTTCTATTGTATCTTTAGCCGGCTCGCAGGAGTTGACGATAATAATACCGGCATGATCTTTCAGGCTGGCGACGGCGACGATATTCTGGTGCACCTGTCTGGTTATCCAGATATCTCCTTCCTGCGAATTTGCCATAACATCGCTCAACAGATCTCCCGTATAACCTCCCGATATATTTTTCCGCAGGTTTGTCCCGGCAGCCCTTACTTTTAAATTCAATTCTTTAACAATTGTTTCAATATCCACAAAGACCTTCTTGCTTTTTAAATTCGGTTGATAATCATTTTCAGGTAGGTACCTTTACCGACTTCCGATGTAAGATCAAATACATCGGCGTAACGTTTTATGTTGGACAATCCCATGCCGGCACCGAAGCCCATTTCCCTGATTCGCTGGTCGGCCGTGGAATAACCCGCCTGCATCGCCAGTTCAATATCCGGGATTCCGGGGCCTTCGTCAATTGCCTCGATCTGAATGGTGCGGGAATCTATCGTAAGCTTGATTACGCCTTTCTTGGCATAAGAAACTATATTTATTTCCGATTCGTATGAAACAATGGCTGACTTTCTTACCAGATCAACGGGCAAATCCATTTTTTTGAGAATGGATTTGATACTGGTGGAAACAATACCCGCATAAGTAAAATTGCCACCCTCTACATAAAAGCTGCGCTGATAATTGTTTTTCTCAGTTATGTCCACTGGGTGCATCAACTTTATCCAGACAACCAACTATGCCTTTTGTGTAAAGACGCCCCGCCGTTTCGAAGAGAATATATTTAGTTGTCAAAATTGGAATGTCCAAGTCTCTGGCTAACGCCATGGATTCAGCGGTTGGTCTTTTGCCGCGAACCATGATAATGGCAGCGATATCAAGAATATCGGCGGTTCTTATAACCTGTTCATTGGTGAGGCCGGTAAGCAATAAACCGCCTGCTTTAGCAAAAGCAAGAACATCGCTCATTAAATCGGCGCCAAAAGCTGTTTTTACCTCCATGTCCAGCTTATCATCACCAATGATAACTTCCGCGTCGAGAATTTCTTTTACTTCTCTGAGTTTCAATAGCCACCCCTATAAAAAAACCGGCAATTTTTCAAATGCCGGACATCGTCGACATAAAATGAAAAATTTTAAAATTGTTACAGCTGCCTAACACAGGAAAGTTATTTATGTCAATTAAATTGTTAGTGAAAGCTCTAAAACGACAGATTATTTTAAAATTAAAAAAAGTGAAACGGTGCTTTTATGTTTTCTGAAAAAAAGCTTAAGTTTTTGTTTAAGATCACCGTTATCATTATAAATTAAAAATGAAAATGAAAAGCGGCAAAATATGAAATTGTCGGGGAAAAGGAGGGATGCAAATGAAATCGGCAGTCGCGGCGGAAATTCATGCGGAGAGAGAGCACAAGGGGGAAGGCAAATATTTAACTTTTACGCTTGCCGGTGAGGAATACGGCATCGGCATTCTGAAGGTAAAAGAAATTATCGGGATAATCGCCGTTACTCCCATTCCGCAGGCCCCGTCATATATAAAGGGCGTAACCAATCTGCGCGGCAAGGTAATACCGGTTATCGAATTGCGGCTTAAATTCGGCCTGCCGGCGGCGGAGTATACGGAGCGCA
>MWAX01000136.1 GCA_002068775.1 Actinobacteria bacterium ADurb.Bin346
GAACTGTAATAGTTTCTACATCAAGAGGAGTTATGACAGGCAGGAAAGCCAGAGAGCTTGGTATTGGCGGCGAAGTGATTTGTTATATCTGGTAATATAATTAATTATTTTCTTTTAAGATTTTTCATATTGGAGGGGGTTTAAAGTTGTCCAGAGTAGGCAAAAGACCTATTTCAATTCCTTCTGGAGTTGAGATAAATATAAACGATAACAATGTGACAGTAAAGGGAAAGCTCGGTGAAATGTCCCAGGCTGTCGATAAAAACATAAGACTGGAAATAAAAGATAATGAAATGCTGCTTTCGCCCATTATTGACAATGCAAAGGCAGGAGCAAAGCATGGGCTTTACAGAAACCTTTTAAGCAATATGGTGACAGGCGTAAGCAGTGGTTTTGAAAAAACATTAAAGATCGTTGGAGTCGGCTACAGGGCAAGTAAAAAAGGTGAGGATCTTGAAATACTTGTCGGTTATTCAAACCCGGTGATTTTTAAGAAACCTGAAGATATTTCTTTTGACCTCCCGGACAACACCACTATTGTTGTCAAAGGTATTGACAAACAGAGAGTCGGCCAGGTTGCTTCACAGATAAGGGATTTGCGTAAGCCTGAACCATATAAAGGAAAGGGCATCAGGTATGCAAATGAAGTGGTGCGAAAGAAAGCCGGGAAAGCAGCTTCATCAAGTAAGGGCGGAAAATAAGGAGTTTATGCATGAAAACCAGAGAACAGTTAAAAGATAGAAGTTACAGACGAAAATCAAGAGTTACCATTAAAGTAAGCGCAAACAGAAACAGACATATTTTATATGTATACAGGTCAAATAAATACATTTATGCCCAGATAGTCGATGTATCTGGAAGAACAATAGTCGGCATTTCGAGCAAAAATATAGAAACACCTGCAGATGCAAAAGGTAAAATAGATATTAGCTTTAAAACCGGAAAACTGCTCGCAGAAAAAGCTAAAGCCAGGAAAATAAGCGAGATAGTATTCAACAGAGGGTGCTACAGATACCACGGCAGGATAAAAGCGCTTGCCCAGGGTGCAAGAGAGGGCGGATTGAAGTTTTAATTTTATTTGTTTAAATATTTTATTTTCAGGTCAATCAGGAGATTACCAGTTTTATTACTAAGGAGGGAAATAGTGCCGGAATTTTCTACAGCAGAGGAATATTCTGAGAAAGTCATTAAAATAAACAGGGTTGCAAAAGTTGTCAAAGGCGGCCGCAGATTCAGTTTCAGCGCACTTGTTGCAGTCGGGAATATGAATGGAAAAATCGGAGTCGGTTTTGGAAAAGCAAATGAAGTTTCCATTGCAATACAGAAAGCAATAAATGCAGCAAAAAAGAATCTTTTTGAGGTACCGCTTGTATCAGGTACTATACCCTATGAGATAAATGCGCGTTATGGTGCAGGGCATGTATTCATGAAGCCGGCATCACAGGGAACCGGTGTAATCGCCGGCGGCGCTGTAAGAGCAATTATGGAGCTTGCCGGTGTCAGGGATATACTGACAAAATCTCTCGGCAGTCCAAACGCAATGAGCATTGTCAATGCAACAATAAGCGGACTTAAAACCTTAAAGACAAAGGATGAGATATTGTCAAACAAGCTTGTTAATGAAAGAAGCGTCAACTGAAAGGAATAATTGTTTTCGCAATATTTTTTAGTGTTTGAAAGGAGACGATTTTGAGGCTCTGTGATATTAAGCCAAATATAAGTTCATTAAAGAAAAGAAAAAGAGTGGGCAGGGGAAACAGTTCCGGCCATGGGACAACTTCAGGAAGAGGCTCAAAAGGCCAGAAGTCACGTTCCGGTGCAAAAATCCGTCCTGGTTTTGAAGGCGGACAGATGCCCATGTCAAGGAGGATACCGCATCTGCGCGGATTTAAAAATACCAGGAAAAAAGAGTTCAATATAATTAATATCAGCAAACTGGATAAATTCAATGATGGAGATGTTATAGACTTTGAACTGCTTGCTTCAAAAGGGTTAATAATGAAAGAGAACAGCCCTTTAAAGATTCTTGGAAACGGAAGTATATCTAAGAAAATAACTGTAAAAGCGGATTACTTCAGTACAAGCGCCATTAAAAAAATACAGGATGCAGGCGGCACAGCAGAAGTGGTCGCAACAATAAAGAAATAACAATTAAATTAGTTTTAAAAAAGGATGACGATATGTGGCGAGCTATCCTAAATGCATTTAGAATAAAAGAAATCAGGAACAGGATACTGTACACTATAGGGATTCTTGCCCTGTACAGGTTTGGAGCCAATATTACTGTACCTGGTGTTGATGCCAGTGTCATTACAAAACAGGTTGAGTCAGGGCTGCTTGGAATAGCAGATCTTTTCTCGGGCGGAGCACTGTCGAAATTTGCAGTATTTTCCCTGGGGATCATGCCTTATATTACAGCGTCGATTATAATGCAGCTTCTGCAGGTTGTAATACCCAAGCTCGAGCAGCTTGCAAAAGAAGGCGAGACAGGAAGAAGAAGGATAACGCAGATTTCAAGGTATATGACAACAGGCCTTGCGCTCATACAGTCTATTGCAATGGTTTTTTATTTCAGGAATTTCAACGCCATTCCAAAGTTTGATGCAATTCATGCCATAATGATAGTACTCACGCTTGTCGCAGGCACCACACTTATAATGTGGCTCGGCGAATTAATAAATATCCACGGAATAGGCAATGGCATATCCCTGCTTATTTTTGCATCAATTGTTTCCAGAATACCGGGACAATTAGTCAGTCTCTTCAGACTAAAAACTTTAAATATCGTATACATTGTAGTTATTGCAGCACTGGCAGTGGGTATTATTATGGGAATCATTGAAATGCAGCAGGGAGAGCGGAGAATACCTGTGCAGTATGCCAAGAGGATAGTGGGAAGGAAAGTTTTCGGCGGCCAGAGCACCTATATACCACTTAAAGTCAATCAGGCTGGTGTAATGCCCATTATATTTGCGGTATCACTGCTTCTTTTCCCTGCAACGATTGCGCAGTTTACAAGGGTGAGGTGGCTGCAGACCCTTGCGACATCACTATCTCCAAGCGCAGAGGGCAAGATAAATCCGGTGTATGCCATTGTATATACTCTGCTTATTATATTCTTTGCATATTTTTATGGCGCAATAACTTTTAATCCAATGGATACAGCTGATAATCTGAGAAGATACGGAGGATTTATACCCGGTATCAGGCCTGGTAAAAATACGGCAGATTATCTTTCCCATATTTTAAACAGGATAACACTGCCTGGAGCATTTTTTCTGGCATTGATAGCGCTGCTTCCTGAAATACTGATAACATATGGAAATATACCTTTCAGGTTCGGCGGCACATCCATTCTTATTGCAGTGAGCGTAGCGCTGGAAACAATGAGGCAGCTTGAATCCCAGTTAATAATGCGTGATTATGAGGGCTTTTTAAAGTGAGAATAGTGCTTCTTGGAGCGCCTGGAGCCGGTAAGGGGACCCAGGCAAAGAAAATTTCGGCAAAGTTTGGGATACCCCATATTTCCACTGGTGACATATTACGGAATGAGCTCAAAAACAGTACCGGGCTTGGCAATAAAGCCAGTGAATACATGCAGGCAGGCAAGCTTGTACCTGATGAATTGATAATAGAAATAATAAAGCACAGGCTTGCAGAAGGAAATACGGGAAATCCTTTCCTTATGGACGGATTCCCAAGGACGCTTAACCAGGCAATAATGTTTGATAATATGCTGGCATCGATGGGCATAAGCGTTGAAAAGGTCATAAATATTTTTGTGGACAAGGCAGAGCTTGTAAAAAGGCTTATGGGCAGGAGGATATGCCATAGCTGCGCAGGAGTATGCCATATTGATTTACTGCAGAAAGGCAGTGAAAACAGGTGTCCGATTTGCGGCGGGGAGCTTTATACAAGAAAAGACGATGCTATAAAAGTAATAAAAGAAAGGCTCCGTGTTTACGAGAATCAGACCAAACCGCTTACAGATTATTATGCAAAAAAAGGAATTCTCTATAATATTGACGGCAGCGGCACTGAGAATGAGATTACTGAAAGGTTATTGCAGGTTTTATGATAATTTGCAAATCTGCAGACGAGATCCGTTTAATGCAGAAAGCGGCAGAAATAGTCGCCGAAGTTCTTTTACAACTGGAGAAAAATTTAAAACCAGGTATGCAGACCTCCCATCTGGACAATATTGCAGAAGAGATGATTATAAAAAGAGGTGCGATCCCTGCTTTTAAAGGTTATATGGGAAAACTGAGTAAAAGGCCATATCCGTCGACCATCTGCATTTCCATTAATGAAGAAGTTGTGCATGGTATTCCGGGTAAAAGAATAATAAGGGAAGGCGATCTTGTGTCTGTTGATGTCGGAGTAAAATATAAGGGGTTTTTTGGAGACAGCGCGCGCAGTTTTAAAGTGGGGGATGTCGGAAAGACTAAAGAGAGGCTTTATAACGCCACCCTTGATGCACTTAATATAAGCATAGATAAATGCTATATAGGGAATCATCTTTCAGATATTTCGAATGCAATTGAAACAAGGGCATCCAGAGATAATTTTTCTGTAGTGAAAGATTTTGTCGGTCACGGCATAGGCAAGAAAATGCATGAAGAGCCGCAGATACTCAATTACGGACCTCCCGGGCAGGGTCCTGTGCTTAAAAGAGGGATGGTGCTGGCAATAGAGCCCATGATTAATGCGGGCCTCAGTGATGTCCGGATACTGGATGACGGGTGGACAGTTGTAACTGCTGACAGGAAATGCTCATGTCATTTTGAGGACACCATAGCAATAACAGAAAAAGGGCCTCTAATATTGACCAGGATTTGAGAAATTTAAAAATTTTGATTGAAGCATATTTGAGAAATTATAGACATTTCAGCAATTATTTGATATCCTACGTGTTTGCGCTTATATAAGCCATGGCGATTTCTAAAGGCATAGAGCGCAAATGATATTGGAAAATTGATATTGGAAAATTTTAAGGAGGTTTAATATTTCTAAGAAAGAAGGCGTAATAGAGGCCGAAGGAACGATTCTTGAGTCATTGCCTAATGCAATGTTTAGGGTTGAGCTCGAAAATGGCCACAAGGTCCTTGCTCACATTTCCGGTAAAATGAGGATGCATTATATAAAAATATTGCCCGGAGACAAGGTAAGGGTGGAAATTTCGCCCTATGACCTTACAAGGGGTCGTATTATTTTCAGAAAAAAATAAAGTTTTTCTCTTTGCAACTGTTAATGTTTTTAATAAGAAAGTTGCATTTCACAATTATATTTTTAGTTTTTTAGTTTTATAGTTATATATTGAAGAGGTATTAAAGATGAAAGTGAAACCATCAGTAAAAAAAATCTGCAGCAGCTGCAGGATTATAAGGAGAGAAGGCAGGGTTATTGTTATTTGTAAAAATCCCCGACACAAACAGCGACAGGGTTAGGAGGTCCAGTTGGCAAGAATTTCAGGTATTGATATACCAAGAGATAAACACATAGTTATTTCACTTACTTATATTTTCGGCATAGGCAAACCCCTTGCCCAAAAAATACTTAAGGATCTTAATATTGAAGAAACCAGGAAGACAAAGGATCTCACAGAAGAAGAGGTTGTAAAAATTAGGGCTTATATTGATAACAATTTCAAGGTCGAAGGTGATTTAAGGCGTGAAATCACTCAGAATATTAAAAGGCTTATTGAAATAAATTCGTATAGGGGAATAAGACATAAAAGAGGTCTGCCGGTACGCGGGCAGAGGACCCACACTAATGCAAGGACGAGGAAAGGCAGAAAGAGAGCTGTGGGCATAAAAACAAAGTCAAAGTAAGCAAGTTTACCAGGAGGTAATTTTGGCAAAAAAAACTACAACGGCAAGGCGTGTTAAAAGAAAGGATAAGAAAAATATACCATTTGGCATTGCTCATATTCAGTCAACTTTTAATAACACCATTGTTAATATTACAGACCAGCACGGAAATACTATTGCCTGGGGCAGTGCCGGAGGCATGGGTTTTAAAGGCTCGCGCAAAAGCACCCCTTTTGCAGCACAGATCACAGCTTCAAATGTAGCAAGGTCTGCACAGGAGCATGGTGTTGCAAGAGTCGATGTTATGGTTAAAGGGATTGGCGCAGGCAGGGAAACAGCAGTAAGGTCATTGCAGGCTGCCGGTCTTGAGATAGGTTCAATCATTGATGTTACACCGGTGCCCCATAACGGGTGCAGGCCAAGGAAAAGAAGAAGAGTTTAATCAAGCCGTGTCATATATTAGGAGGATTATTTTATGGGTTCTGTGAAAGAACAGCCCTGCAAATTATGCAGAAGAGAAAAACAAAAATTATTTCTAAAAGGTTCCAGGTGCTTTACAGATAAATGTGCACTGGACAGGAAACCCTATGTTCCTGGCCAGAAATCTAAAATGCGCCTGATAGAAAGTGAATATTATTCACAGTTGCGGGAAAAGCAAAAAGCTAAAAGATATTATGGAGTTCTTGAAAAACAGTTCAGGAATTATTATAAGCATGCAGTTAAAAGCAAGGGCATAACAGGTGAGGTATTGCTTCAACTCCTGGAGACCCGACTGGATAATGTTATATATCTCATGGGTTTTGCCGTGTCAAGACGTCAGGCTAAACAGCTCATATCCCATGGCCATATTGCTGTAAATGATAAGAGAGTAGACATATCGTCATATCAGGTAAAAGAGGGCCAGAATGTAAGTGTTATGGCTGCAAGCAGGGAAATAGTTCCGGTACTTGAAGCAAAAGAATCCGCAGGAAGCCTTACGTCCCCTGAGTGGCTGAAAGTGGACCTGGCAAATCTTCAGGGGCAGATATTAAGGATACCCGAGCGAAGTGAAATAAAAACTCCAGTTAATGAGCAGATGATTGTAGAGCTTTACTCTAAAGTGTAAATCATTTTTTTAGTTTTTATTTTCCATTGCTCACAAAACACCTGGTATAACAAAGCGTATTTAAAGTAAAGTTTTGCCAATTTTGATTTATTAAATTATTGATTTTTATTATTTTTTTTATTTATTTTTTGGGAGGTTGATCCAAATTGCTTAAAATGCATAAGCCAAATGTGACTGTAAAGCACAAAGACGAGTTTGAAGGGGTATTTGTAATTGAACCCCTCGAGCGAGGATTTGGACATACTCTTGGTAATTCTATAAGAAGGGTGCTGCTTTCTTCAATTGAAGGTGTAGGCATAACCAAGATAAGGCTTGAAAATGTAAGCCACGAATTTTCAACGATTGATGGTTTAAAAGAAGATATTCTTGAATTTATTGCTAACCTTAAAACTCTGGTTTTTAAAATGGAAGGAGAAGGACCTGCGCTGCTCAAATTAAAAAAAGCTACAGCAGGTGAGCTTAAAGCATCTGATATAAAACTTCCGGCTGAAGTGGAAATCATAAATCCTGACGCATATATTGGCATGCTTGCCGATAAGTGCAAGATAGATCTTGAAATCGTTCTGGAAAAAAATAAAGGGTACAGGTCTGCTGATGAAAATGCAGATGAAAATGAGCATATTGGCGTGGTCCCGCTTGATACAATATTTTCACCCATAAGAAGGGTCAGCTTTAGTGTTGAAAATACCAGAGTTGGCCAGGTCACAAACTATGATAAACTGATCATAGACATTAAGACAAATGGCAGTATTCATCCGGAAGATGCGCTCAGCCAGGCGTCAAAGATAATAAATGATTACATGGCACTGCTGATCAATCTTTCCGATAACAGCAGTGATGACCCGATATTTGAAGAAGTTCCAACGAAAGAAAAAAGAAAAGAATACCCTACTATAGAGGAGCTCGAGCTTTCTGTCAGGGCTTATAACTGCCTCAAACGTGAAGGAATTGACACGGTTGACAAACTTTTAAATTATAAGGAAGATGAACTTCTGCAGATCAGGAATTTTGGCCAGAAATCTATACAGGAAGTTAAAGATAAAGTAAAAGAGCTGGGTTTATCATTCAGAAAGTAACAGTTTTAACAGGTTTAATATAGGAGACTAAAGCCATGGTAATGCCAAAAAAAGCAAGAAGGTTAGGAAAAAGCGCAAGCAATCAGAAGTCGATTTTAAATAACCTTGCAATTTCACTTTTTGAAAACGGAAGAATAACCACGACAATTACAAAAGGAAAATATCTCAGGGGTTATGTTGATAAGCTCATAACTTTTGCCAAGAAGGGTGACCTTGCATCAAGGAGGGTCTGCCTGAAACTGATGGATAATTCAGATATTGTTAAAAAGCTTTTCGATGAAATAGCGCCTGCAAGCTATGGAAGGACAAGCGGTTTTACAAGAATAATCAAATATAAAAACAGGCTTGGTGATGGTGCAGAGCTTGTGATTGTGGAATTGATAAAATAAACATATAAATAGATTTAAATAAATTTTCCAGGTATCTGAAATTGTATGATAAATAATAGAATTTTTTTAATGATTTATTAAAGATATCATATCTTTTATTTATAATAGTTAGTTTGAAAATATATAAGCAGATGAATAATTACCTGGCAGTGGTTGAATATGACGGAACAGATTATAAAGGGTTTCAGTCACAGCCGGGAAATACGAAAACAGTGCAGGGCGAGCTGTTAAAGGCTTTAAAAACGCTGACAGGGGAAATATCAGGGTTTGGATACGCAGGAAGGACTGACTCAGGAGTGCATGCAACGCACCAGGTCATTAATTTCAGGACATATTCAGAGCTTGATCTGTACAGGTTTCAGTGGAAATTCAATTGCATATTGCCTGATGATATTGTGATAAGCAAGATGGAGAAAGTCCCGCAGGATTTTGATGCAAGGCGAGATGCAAAGCAAAGGCAGTATACCTATTACATTGTAAACAGCAGCACTCAGAGTGTTTTCTGGAAAAGGTACAGTCTTTTTATCACAGGCAAGCTTGATACAGATGCAATGAGGGAAGCAGCCAAAAGGTTTATTGGAACAAATGACTTTACCTCTTTTTGCAGTGTCAATCTTCATCCCGGTTTTAATACAAGGGAGGTATATAGCTGCAGTATCGGAAAGCGTACAGGCGGGCTTTTAGTATTCAGGATATCTGCAAA
>MWAX01000137.1 GCA_002068775.1 Actinobacteria bacterium ADurb.Bin346
GGAGATTTTACTGCTTTTTCCAGGGCCAGACCTCTGAAAGCGAGCCTGGCTTTTAAAAATTCCTTTGCCATCGACAGCGCTGAGAGATCCAGGCGCAGCAGCGGAAAAAGTTCATCATTCTTTTTAATATAGAATCCGTTTTTAATAAGATACTTTACCGGTATCAGCGGGCTGTTTATATAATCCTTCAGTTCCATATCGTCATTTATTCTTTTTGCAATTGCTTCAATAGATTTTATTTTATTCCGGATAAGTTCTTTCTCCAGAGAAATAATAAGTTTCTTGCCCGCCCCAAGATTTCTGTAGCCAGGATCTATATACAGGCAGCCAAGGAAAATACTTTCAGTATCAGGAGGGAAAACATTAAAATATTTTAATCTCGGAAAAAGATAATATTTGCCTGCAATCAGCACGCCTATACATTTTTTACCGCTGAAAGCAGCTTTTACTGTACCTCCGCTTGCAATAAATGAATAAATGAAATTCTTCCTGTAAAGTGAATTCCTGATTTCAAAAAACTTGCTTTTTACCATCCCCCAGAAACTGAAACTGCGTGAAAGATCATCAATAATATCAGTCATCCTGCCCGCGCACCAGTAATTGCAGCCGGAACATTTGAATTTAACCTTGTCGATCTGGTCAGGCTCTAGATTTTTTATTGCAAAGTTAAGATTCATTTCTAAAAAACCATATTTTTGCTTTTGATTTATAATATCAATGTAAAATAATTAATATGAGTATTATATTAAATTACTGATGATTCTGCTAATTAAGCCGCCGGGGCATACTTAAACAGGAGAAAAAAAGCGTATAGAAATTTTTGAACTTTTATTTTTTTTAGGTTATAGTATATGAGCTAAAAAACTTAGCCATATCTTTTACATCTTCCTGTGTCCTTGTAGCTCAGATGGATAGAGCACAGGTTTCCTAAACCTGGTGTCGGCAGTTCGAATCTGCCCAAGGACACCATGTAGTTTTAATATTTTAAAGCCGATCAGATAACAAACAGCACAATAAAAGCAGCTGCTGGATGAGAGCATTTAGTTTACGACTATGCTTTAATTTATCTCAATTCTAACCCATAAGGAAATCTTTTAATAAGCTGCTGTTTTTTGAGTTCTGCAATTTGCATATTGCTTTAAACTCAATCTGTCTGATTCTTTCCCTGGTAAGGTTAAATTCTCTTCCGACTTCCTCCAGTGTTCTGGGGGAACCATCTTTGAGGCCATATCTTAGCTGGATGATTTTTCTTTCACGATCTTTTAAAGTTTTTAATAAAGTCTGGATGTTTTTCTGAAGCATAGAAAAATCTGCTGCATCAGAAGGAGAAATTGCTTCCGAATCTTCAACAAAATCACTTAAAAAGGTTTCTTCATTCTCACCTATCGGGGTCTCAAGAGAAATGGTATCCTGGGCAATCCTTCTGATTTCCATGACCCTGTCAGTTGCTATGTTCAGCAATTCTGCAATCTCCTCAGGTTTAGGCTCTCTGCCAAGCTTCTGAAGAAGCTTTCTTTGAGCACGGATATACTTGTTGACATTTTCTATCATATGAACCGGCACTCTTATTGTTCTTGCCTGGTCTGCAATAGCTCTTGTTACAGCCTGCCTTATCCACCAGGTTGCATAAGTTGAAAATTTAAAACCTTTTTTATAATCATATTTATCCACAGCCCTAATAAGTCCCAGGTTTCCTTCCTGGATTAAATCTAAAAGATACATCCCCCTTAAGACATATTTTTTTGCAACACTTACAACAAGCCTTAAATTTGATTCGATTAACTTACTTTTAGCAGAGCTGTCTTTATTTTCTATTCTTTTTGCAAGATTGATTTCTTCAGACGCAGTTAGCAGCCGGACTTTACCTATTGATTTAAGGTACATTTTAATAGTATCATTTATAAATGCTTTCGAAGTACCGCCGACATTTATATTTTCTGATTTTGTATTTTTCTTATACTTTATATCACTGTCTATTTCATCTTTAATAGTATTTACAAAATCATAGACATCGTCATTTTGAGTTTTTCTATAACTTGATTTATAAGCAGTTTCTACCATTTAATTTAAGCTTTAGAATTATTATTAAATCAACTTTGCCTGTAATATGTATTATACTGTTTTGCCCAGGCAAGCGTCTTAAAGTGCAACAGTCCGAGGGGCAATCCTACTGCATAGGGCAGAAGACCCGGGCACTTAAATAAACTCCATAAAATAAGGCTCCAGTAATAATGTCTTCCCTTTTCTTTGATGCCCAAAAACCATAAAGAAGATGCCAGCCCCCTTATATGATAAAAACGAATTTTTGGCGGTTTGACTTTTCTGGGTTTGTATTCCCGAAGAAATGTTTTTATTCGTGCAAAATAGCACCTTGGAGAATATATGGTATTCAATACATTTTGATATCCTTCTATCAGAGTAGCAGCCTTCATTTTAGGAATAAAGTTAAGTTCAGAAAGCTCGGAAGTATCTTCATTTGTCATGTTTTTATTTTCTATTAACCTGTTTGCTTTTTTAAGCCTTTCATGAAGCCTGCTTTTGGGTGAAACATTTAAAAGACCGACCATAGCTGCAACAATTCCACTTTTTTGAATAAAATCTATCTGGTTTTGAAATACTGTCTCTCTGTCACTGTCAAAACCCAGGATAAATCCGGCATTGACTTCAAATCCCATGTTCTGTATTTTTTTCACTGACTCAAGCAGGTCTCTGTTTATATTGTGGTATTTTCCACATTCTTTAAGTCCGTCAGCTTCAGGAGTTTCTATTCCTATAAAGACAGTAGCAAATCCGGCTTCCGTCATCATTTCCATTAACTTTGCGTCATCAGACAGATTTATAGACACCTGGGTGCTCAGTGTAAATGGATAATTCCTTTCTTTCTGCCATTTTATAATAGCTGGCAGGATTTTTTCTTTAAGGATTGTCTTGTTTCCAATAAAGTTATCATCGACAAAAAACACTCCGGCTCTCCAGCTAAGTTTGTAGACCGAATCAAGTTCTGCAATTATCTGATCGGCGTCTTTTATGCGGGGCACCCTTCCATTCAACTGCACGACATCACAGAATTCACAGTTATAAGGGCATCCTCTTGAAAGCTGTATGCATACCGAGTTATAATATGGCAGGTTTATTAGATTCCATGCAGGTATCGGAGTTTTTTCTATAGCAGGAAATTTATCCATGGAATATATTTTCTTAAGATTGTTATTTTCCATATCTTTTATAAGAGCTGGCATTATTTCCTCAGATTCTCCCAAAACAAGAGTATCTACATCTGAAAACTCTTCTGTGCCTGTGGTAAACAATGAGCCGCCGGCTATTATATGCTTACCTGCTGCATATACCTTATTAACCACATCCCTTGTTGATTGTTTCTGCCCTATAATTGAGCTTATAAGCACATAGTCCGCCCAATAAATATTTTCATTTTTTAAAGCCTGGCAATTCATATCAATTAATTTTTTCTCCCAGCTATCAGGTATCATTGCAGCAATGGTTAAAAGCCCGAGGGGAGGATATGCAGCTTTCTTGCCTAATATCCTTAGGACTTTTTTAAGATTCCAGAACGTATTTTCATATTCCGGATATATAAGTAAAATTTTCATAAAACCTTCTTTTTGGTTATTTTAAAAAAGATTTGCTTTTTTATTATAGTAAAGACAGTAAAATCATAATTTTGAAGACTTATAAGTCTGCATACAGATCCTGTTAAAAAACCTGCATGCAGTTCTGGTGTAATTAATATCTTCTGAAGCTTCTATTTGGTCTTGAACTCTGCGGTCGAGCTTCATTAACTCTTATAGAGCGGCCTTCCAGGTCTGAGCCATCAAGCGCATCTTTGGCTTTCTCAGCTTCAGTTGTGTTTGTCATTTCAACAAACCCAAAGCCTTTGTTTCCAATTATGCTTACACTTTTGACCTGACCGTACGCAGAAAAGAGTTTTTCCAATTGTTCATCAGTTGTAGAGTAACTTAAATTACCCACATAAAGTTTACTGCTTTGCATACTAACCTCCTTTAAATAATATTATTTCCTACGCGCTTGATAATATTCTTTTAGGAGAGAAGCAGTATAAATATTGAATCTGCTCTTAAATAAATATCATTAAACAAATAAGAGATTTTCAGTGTATGCTTAAATTTATATAATGTCAATTTATTTCCCTGCCAGGCTCATGAAATACATCTATCGCATATAACTTGAAGAAATCACGGTGTGTGAATTGCCATCTGTTGTAAAAATCATTTTATCCACTTTTCAATTGGGCTTGCCAGGAATTCACTAATTGTAATTCCCTGCTGGCCAACCAGAAGCCGGCTTTTTACTTTGAAGATCCTGCAGAATTCATCCATTCCTTCCAGAGTATTTCTTTTTTTACCACTTTTAATTTCAATAGCAACTAAAATTTTACCGGACTCAAGTACAAAATCAACCTCCCTGTTTCGATTCAGCCAATAGTAAACGCTAATATCTTTTCCCTTTGAATCATTAACAAGATGAGCGCCTACTGCTGTTTCTGTCAATCTACCCCAGTACTGGCGGTCATAGATTGCCTCTTTATAGGAAAAGCTCGATAGCGCTGACATTAAGGCTGTATTAAGTACAAGAAGTTTTGGACTTGACCCTCTTTTACGATGTGCTTTACCTGAATATTTATTAAGACCGCTTAACAAACCTGCACCATTTAATAGTTCAAGATAATGTGCAAGCGTTGTAGTGTTGCCTGCATCATATAGCTGCCCTATCATTTTCTGATATGATAAGACTTGGCCCGAGTACTGGCAGCCAAGATGAAATAGCTGTCTAAGCAAAGCTGGCTTATCGACTCTTGTCATTAGCAGAATATCTCGCGATATAGTTGTTTCAATAAGTGAATCCATAATATATTGCTTCCACCTTCCAGTGTCCCCTGTAAGTTGCATGGCGCCTGGATACCCCCCAAAATATATGTATTCTTCAAGAGCTATATTAAAACAATCCCGCATTTCAGCAAAAGACCAGTGCGTAACAGGTATAGTTTCAAATCTGCCACCAAGACTTTCTGTTAATCCTTTCTGCATCAACAGTGGGGATGAACCCAGAAGAATTACTTTGAGGTTTATTTTGTTTATAGTGTCTTCATCCCAGAGTCTTTTTACAGTTTCTGACCATCCTGTGATTTTTTGCACCTCATCAAGTATAAGTAAGGCATCTGATTTTTTAACTTCTGTTATTTTAAGCCTTGCAATATCCCACTGCTGGTTTATCCAGGACCTGTCACGCAGAGTTGGTTCATCTGCTGAAACATAATGAATGGGTGATTTATAATCATTTATAATTTGTCTTGCCAGGGTGGTTTTCCCTACCTGCCTGGGTCCAGTCAGAATCTGGATAAAGTTTCTTTTTTCTCTTATCCTTGTCAGTATTTTATTAAAAACAGGTCTTCTATATTCTTTTGCCATTAGATATAATAAAACAAATTACTCAATACTATGAGTAATTATACTCATTATATATTAATAATTGCAAGGTTTATTTCCCTGCCAGGCTCTGCCTCTGGTGTAGTTTCCCTGTTGTCCCTGATGGATTATTTTGCAGAAGATGCAGCATTGGCTTAAAGATTTAATTTAAAAAAGATCCTGTTTTTTCTTTAAAAATTTTTAACAATTATATCTCCTAAAATATTGGCAGCTTCATCACATCTGTCACCTGCATTTGAAATATGGCGGTATATCTCTCTCATCTTTAAAATGTGAATTACTCCATTAAGGTCAGAAGGGGTGATAAACAAATCAGAAATTGCAGATCTGTACAGTTTCTCAAGCCTGTTTTCAAAAGACTTCACTTTTACTATATGCTCATTTGCAACTCTCGGATAAGTCATTATTATATTTACTGCCTGATATATTCTAAATGCTGATTTTTTAAGGATTTCAGACATTTCGATTAAATAATCATTGGACTCAATTTTTAAGATGTCCATTTCATCAACTGTAGTATTCGTATAATCTATTATGTCATCAATGGCTCTTGAAAGTGCAAATATGTCTTCCCGGTCAAATGGCGTTGAAAACGTCCTGTTTATCTCATCAATAAGTATCCTCCTTATCTCGTCTCCTTCTTTTTCTTTAATCTCAATTTCTTTTGCAAGATTGCTGTCTTTTATTTTTAAATACTCTGTCAGGAATTCTGTTACTTCTTTAGCTTTTTGGGCCTGATCGATCAGGAGTTTTAAGAATATGTTTTTTCTTTTTCTGAAAAGTTTCATATCATCATTCCTTTTATAAGTTTGTATATATACGACAGAAGCATCGATATTGCTGCTGTTATTGGAATTGTAAAAAAAAGCACAAAGAGAATCCTGTTTATGACATGCCATCTTACTTTGTTTACTCTTTCAGATGCTCCCGAGCCGACCAGCGATGAAGACAATATATGAGTAGAGCTTATAGGTCCGCCTAAAAGGTTTGAAGCTATTATTACTGCAGAAGATGCAGCAAGTGAGGCAAATCCGTTTACAGGCCTGATGTTATATATTTTCTCCCCGACTGTTTTTATTATTCTTCTGCCCCCTAAAAGGGAGCCTGCTGCTGCAGCTACAGCGTTTGAAGCAAGCATCCAGAAAGAAATATTAAAATTTTTATAAAATCCTGAAATAAAAAATACCATTGCCATAAGAGCTGTGGTTCTCTGCGCATTATTTGCCCCACTCCCCACAGAAAGCAAAAGCGAAAGAGGGATCTGGCTTATGCGAAGGTAATTATTTGCTTTTGGTTTTGAATTTTTTAAAGCAAAATTTGTAATTTCTGTAATTACATAACCTGCTATAAAACCTACTGCCGGACTTAAGAGTAAAAACAGGATAACTTTATAAAGTCCGGGAAGTATTAAAGAAGAAAAGCCATTTAAAACTATAGTTGCGCCTAAGAGCGCGCCTATTAATGTGTGTGAAGAAGAGGATGGTATTCCGAAATACCATGTGACAGTATTCCATATTACTGCTGCAATCAGCGCAAAAAAGATGGTCTCAAGTTTGAATGTTTTTATCTCAAACAGGCCTTCACCTATTGTTTTAGCAACAAATGTACCAAAAACAAGCGGTCCGATAAGATTACCGGTTGAGGCAATAATAAGAGCGGCTTTAAAATTTGCTGCTCTTGAAGATATCAGTGGCGCAACTACTGCAGCACTGCCATTAAAGCCGCTTAAAAAGGCAAAAGTAAATATAAGTATTATGACAATTATCAGAAAGACCATCATAAAAAAGATATTTTAATTTTTAAATTTAAACCATTTATATAAAATTACATTGCAATAAGTTAAAATAACTTTACTTATCATTATCTGCAAGACTTGCAGTATTTTCAGTTAAAAACATAAAATTAATAATATAAAAAAATAATAGCACAATGATTATAATTTCAAAGCATAAAAACAATATGCAAAAGCAGAATCCGGTAAATATCTAAAAATTAAAACCTGGTGTTTTATGATGCATGAAATTTAATAAAGTATTACAATTTTTAAATGAATTTAAACACAGCATTGCTTATATTCTTATCGGCCATAATCGGGTTTTTGGGCTCTCTTACCGGTTTAGGTGGGGCAAGTATTCTTATTCCAATACTTGTGTTTTTTGGCATACCCATAAAAGAAGCAATTGCAGCAGGAATGATTGCAATTATCGGAAGCTCAAGCGGGTCAGCGCTTTCATATGTTAGAAATCAGATGGCAAATATTCGGCTTGCAATGTTTCTTGAAATCTTTACTGTAATTGGGGGAATTGTGGGGGCAACACTTACGGTAATGATCAGCCCTGTTTATCTTTATTTCTTTTTTGCCGTATTTCTGGCTACTTCTTTTATTAAAACAAAATCCAGCACCCGGGATATTACAGATGTCGAAGATAAAAGAGATTTATTAACAAGATGGCTTTCCTGCGAAGGGACGTATTATGATAAGTCCTGTGACAAAAAAATAAAGTATTATCCTAAAAATACCCTGCTGGGCGGTGCAGGGATGTTTATAGCTGGCCTTGCAGCAGGAATGCTGGGTATCGGTGCCGGCGCATTTAAAACAACGGTTCATGAAAACATATTAAAGATGCCAACAAAGGTATCAAGCGCAACAAGTAATTTTATTATTGGCATGACTGCCCTCGGCGGTGCAAGTGTTTATCTTTTTTCAGGTCTTTTAAATTTATCTTTGATGGCGCCAATAGCCATCGGCACAACAATTGGAGCTATTATTGGTGGAAGGATTTTAAACAGGATAAAAGATAAATACTTAAAAATATTATTTCTGATAATTGTAAGCGCTCTTATAATCCAGATGCTATACAAAGGAATTGCATTGATATGGAGCCTTTAAATAAGAATAATTCAAAAATTGAGGTCATCTTAAGTTGTATTTTAATTACTGGAGTGGCTGCAAGTCTGCTGTTAATGGCAGCGGGTATGATATTGCTTTACCTTGAATCTGGAAGTTTTAATATTTCTCGGGAGCCCTCTATGTTTATTCAGGGTAATAATTTTTTCAACTTCATTTTAGACATATTTAAAGGCAGGGGACCCGAAAATACTGCTTTACTGCTTTTAACAATTGGAACAATAATTTTAATGCTCACGCCATTTATTAGAGTTGTTGCTTCGCTTATTTACTTTATCTGGATTAGAGATAAAAAATATATTTTCATAACACTTGTTGTATTGATTATTCTTATTATCACTTTGTCTTTACATTAACTGCAGAAAAACTTAATTTAATAATCAGAGTATTGCTTTTGTGAAATTTTTCTCCTCGACGCCATTTCTTCAAGTTCCATTTCTATCTCTGTTTCTAAATCGCTGCTGTTAACCTTTAATTCTTCGACAATGTATTTTTTAACATATCCGGAAAGCTTTATTTTCCACTCTGTAAACATCGGATCATAAGTCAATATGAATGCTATAAGCTTTCCGAGGTCCTTTTCTATGCATCCTTTCCCCCAGTCCTCAAAATCAAGCCTGTATATTTTTCCGGCATTCCACCCCCTGCTGCAGATAATAAAATTCCTTAAATTTATATCATTTAAAATACAGGATTTACCTGCCAGCTTTTTGGATTCAGCATGGAACTTTATTATCCAGTCAATGCAATTTTTAAAGGGGAGAAAGCTTGAAATATTTCCATTTGCCAGACTGCTTTTTTCATTCTCACTTCTTTCTGCATAATCAAGGAGTGTCTCTCCGCTGATAAAATATGTGATTATATGATCTTTGCCTTCGCAGAATAATTCCGGAACCAGTAAATTTTGATATTTTTTATTACTTTGCTGCAGCCTGCCAAGGGCATTTAGCATAAAGGTTTCCTTTTTCTTTCTTTCTGCGCCGGCAATGCCACTATATTGTTTAAAAACAAATAAAGAGCCATTGAGGGGTCCGTATTTATCTGTCTTGAAGAAACATCTTATTTTAAACAGATTATTTTTTTTGCTGTAAAGCTTTTCCTGGATCTCTATTTTAATTAAACCTTTTTTTTCCAGGAATTCTTCATCCAGTAAATTTATTATATCCATATAAATGCCGGAAAGTATTAATCAAATATTTTAATTGAGATTTTTGACGGTTTTTCGCACCCTTTAAGGTTTTTTACCAGGGCAAGAATGCTGTCCCTGAGTAATCCCTGCACAAACGGGACTATTGGTATTTCTTTTTCGTTCACTTTAAGAGTTATTGATGCTTTGTGTAAAACACAATCCTCTCTTTCAGCCTTTCCTTTAAGTATTCGTGAGGACAGCTCCCTGCAGCTTGAGCCGCATGCGCTGCAGCAATCCGGCGGAAAATCAGGGAGCCTTTCAAACACTTCATCCTCAATAATGTCAATTAAGCCCCCTGCATCTTTTATGGCGTCTATTGCCCTGAGTCCTTTGTATTCCTGCATGCAGGATGCTGCCACCCCTGAGATCAGAAACACTCTTTTAAAATACTGCTCGTTTTTTTTATCCTCAATATCTTCCTTTGAATGGGCGCACAAAATTATAGGGCAGCTGCTTTCAGTAACACCTTCCATTATCACATAATCATTTTTGTAAAATGCCAGTATATCTTCTATATCAAGGCTTTTGCCAAAAAGGATGTCCGTCTCTTTATAGCCTCTTGCTGTGACCGGGTCAGCGCCTGCCATTTTATGCCTGTAAGTGTTTGTGCCTTCCTGATCGATTGCAAATTTTTCATAATGGATCTCTTTTACAGAGCCTACGGAATATCCCCTTTTTTTTAACCCTTCTATGATCTTCTCAATCGTGGTTGTTTTTCCTGATTTGGATGTGCCGACTACTGATAATACTTTCATTTCAACCTTTCTTATATAGCTGATACAGCCAGTTTATATATTTGTTTGCCTGTCGGGCATGATAACATGCTTCCTTGTATTTTAAGATTCCTTTTCAGTTTAAACTTCCTGATATTTTTAATTTCATGTTATCAAATTATACCTGCCGGAAAATTAAAATAATAGAACATAACAAAAACAGCCGATGTGAAAATTAATGTAAAGACCATAATAAAGTAATCTGCGGCTGAAAGTCTCAGCTTTAAAAAACTTGTCCTTTTTCTGTATGCCCTGAATGCTCTCATCTCCATTGCAATTGAAAGACCCCGCGCTTTTCTAATTGCTCCGGCAACAACAGGATTAAAAATATACAGGTAGACACGAATTCTTCGCTTTAAAGGTATTTTCTTTAAGTCCAGGCCTCTGAGCTGTATTGCAGTGAAAGTATCTTTTATTTCACTTCGAAGAAGGGGCAGAAATCTTATTGCCACCGAAACCATAAAAGCAATATCATAAGGTATCTTAAGCTGCACAAGCCCCTGGACGACTTCTCTCGAATTTGAGGTCGAAATTATAGTCGCAGAAAAAACAATTACAGAAACCCTCATAAGAAATTCTCCTCCTTTTAGAACGCCGCCTGCAGTTATCAGGGGGAAACCATTTATTGCAAGAAGTGCCTGGCCGCTTCTGCTGAAAATACTCTGGAGAATGACGATAATAAAAAAAAGGTACCACAGGTTTCTGGTGGTTTTAATTGCTTTCAGGATGTTTGCCCCAAAAAGTAAAGCTGCTGCAATGGATATAATTAAAATAAAAGAAAGCACGTAAATATGCTGTATGAATACGGCAATTGTTGAAAATCCAAGGACCACAGCAAGTTTTGACCTTATATCAGCTTCAATAGAAAATTTACTCATATATCTTCCCCCCGCTGATTTTTAAGACTTTGCCCGAAAAGTTATTAATGAATTTATGGTCATGGCTTATTATCATTAATCCTTTCCCTGCGGCAAGAAGTTTTTCAATAAGGGCAGAAAGCATCTTTTTTCTTCCGATATCAAGCCCTGTGGTGGGCTCGTCAAGTATAAGGAATTGCGGTTCATTTATCAGTATGCCGGCAATTGCCAGCCTCTGCTTTTCACCATAACTTAAATTGAATGTATTGCTGTTTCTTAAATCTGAGATGTTCAGAAAATCAAGCACTGTATCTATTTTTTTGTTTATTTCGTTTTCTTCGATATTTTTAATGCGCATGACAAAACCAAGGTCGTCAATGACAGTGTTTGCAAATATCTGTACCTCAGGGTTCTGGAACAGGTATCCTATTTTACTTCCGACTTTTCCAAGGCTCATTGTTGAGATGTCCCTGCCCTCCAGCAGGACTTTACCGGATAATGGTTTTAATATCCCCATGGCAAGTTTGCCGAGCGTGGTCTTGCCACTTCCGTTTGGACCGGTCACTGCAGTGAAGCTGTTTGAATCTATGGAAAGCTCCAGCTCACTTAACAGGAGTTTTTGATGCTGATAATTAAAGGAGACATTTTCAAATTTTATAAAGCTCATCAAATTCTCTTTTGTTTGTTATATTTATTGCTTCCAGTTTTCCGCTTTTAAGAAAAAAAATATCATCAGCTATTGCAAGATTATCAGGGTCATGCTCTACAAGGACCACAGATTTGCCAAGGGTTTTTAACTGCAGCATGACATTTTTTACTCTTTCCTTGCCGTCCGCGTCTATCTGGGCAAGGCTTTCATCAAAAATCAGCAAATCGGGATCCATGGCAAGTACTGATGCTATTGCAATAAGCTGTTTTTCTCCTCCTGAAAGATTTTCAGGATGCTCAAACCTGTGTTTTTCCATATTTACAAGCTTAAGGCATATTTCTATCCTTTGAGCGATTTCTTCCCGGTCAAGGCAAAGATTTTCAGGGCCGAATGCTATTTCATCTTCAACCGTTGGTGAAAAAAGCTGCGTATCAGGATCCTGAAATATTATTCCGATTGATCTTGCAATCCTGGAAAGCTCCATTTTATGTAAAGGATTGCCAAATAAAAGAATTTCACCATCGAGATGGCCGTGATAAATGTGAGGTATTATTCCACACATGCAATAACACAGTGTGGTCTTGCCGCAACCGCTCAAGCCGAGTATGGCAGTGATTTTACCGGCAGCCAGCTCAAGATTTATGCCGTCAAGTATATTTTTTTGTGCTTCTTCATATTTGAATCGCAGGTCCGATATCTTAATGGGATGCATTTTTACTTATTGAAAGACTATTCTTTTGACAGTTCTATTTCCACTACAAATTTGCACCAGCGCATGCTGAACTGGTCTTTTCTTACAATAATCTGGTAGGGACCCCTGCCGCCTGAGCTTTTGGTTCCAAGGTCCTTTCCGTCTTCTTTGTAAGCAATATAAATATTATCATCATCAGCAACTTCCTCTTTTTTAAAAGCAACTACATAGCCGTCTATTGCTTTGACTGTTAGCATTGCATAATCATCAATGTTTATTCCTGATTTCTGAAGGACATTCTTTAAAAGAACACCTGTATAATAATGTTTTTTTGGCTCTGAATCACTGGTGTCCATAATTGCGCTGAAGTCTTCTTCTCCTGCACTGCTTATGAAAGCCAGGTCTACTTTTTTGATTTCAATGCCCTCAGATTTAATGCTTATCGTTTTACTTTCCTCCAGGTTTTTTTTCTCCAGGATATTTCCTGCATTCAGGAATGCAAAAACACCCACAACTATTAACAGTATAGCCAATACAATAGAAATTATAATGATATTCTTTTTTTTCATAATCGCCTTCTAACTTTATGTACAAATCCTTAATACAGTTTCAGCTCTCTATAATAATATAGGGCACAACCAGATCTTCCTGGATCTCTCGCAGTA
>MWAX01000138.1 GCA_002068775.1 Actinobacteria bacterium ADurb.Bin346
ATTTTTATCGGCTCGACAACAGTTCTTGTCCCTTTTGACAGTGAAATAAAAAAGGCAAAACTTTTATCTGAAGAGCTTATAAAAAAATCCGGACTTGATTTTACTATTCTTCGCCCTTCCATGATATATGGGACACCTGATGACAGAAATTTTTCAAAAATGATTTCATTTATTAATAAAAGGGGATTTTTTGTTGTTTTTGGAAAAGGCGACAACCTCATACAGCCGGTGCATGTTGAAGATGTTGCCGGCGCAATTGCAGCAGTTATTGAAAAACCGGCTACTTTCGGAAAGACTTATGAAATACCCGGGAGAGCACCTTTAAAATATAAAGAGATGCTGGAAATAGTAAAATCAAAACTTGGCAGGCAATTCAGGATTTATTACCTGCCGATTGGAATCAGCAGAATTGCTGTAAAATTATACAGCAGGCTTGTCCCTTCATCTTCATTGAAGCCGGATATGATTGACAGGATGGAAATAGATAAAGCTTATAGTTATGAAAATGCTTCTGAAGATTTTGGTTATGAACCAATGCCTTTTGAAACCGGCATAGAAAAATTTATAAAACACCTTGAAAAGAATTAAATTAGTTTTTTTTAGTCTTGCATGTTTCATCTTTTTGCTTTTATTTATGCTCTTTTGCTTTCCTCTGCTGACAAAGACAGTGATGTATAAGCAAAGCCCTGAGGGGACTTTAAACAGTGAAAAAAATGTCATTGTTTATGACTTTAAGTTGCCTGAAAAAATAACTCCGGAGGTTTCTGATTATTTATCCTTAAAAATAACTGCAGTAAACACCCGGAGCTCTCCTTATCCATATACAAGCATTGCGCTTGACCTTTCAAAAGAAAAAATACAATCGGAAGAGAATGAAAGTGCCAGGAGCTATGTTATCCAGGATAGGAAAAAAATCATAGTTGATGGCATCACCCACACCTGCCATATTTATGCAGGTGAAAATAAATACTGGAAAAATGACTGGGGCCTTGAGGGGGCGGTTCCAAAGACTTCAATTGACATCATAACTATGGAAACTCCAGTTATTGAAGGCGTAGAAATAAAAATAAATGAATTTGAGTTTAAAAAAAGGATTCTTCCCGGACTTGACTCAAGTATAAACTTTTTACTGAAATCCCGCCTGGGATTAAGTGATATAAACCCTCTTATCACACCCGCTTATATTTTTCTTTTAGCTGCGCTTATAATGGCAGGCTTTTTTTACCTGTTATTTGCAAAAAGAAAACCGGTAAGGCTTAATTTACCTGCAGCTGTGACATATTTAATTATTTTCACGCTGTTTATATTCTCCATTTACTTTATGCAGGCAGGTTTTTACACAGTTAAAAGTTATTTTGATTCATATAAAAACTATATTTCTTCAGGCAGGCTGAGCGAGACATATGAGGGTTTTTACAATTTCAGGAAGTTTATAAAATGGCTGGACAGTAAAATCCCTGAAGGTGAAAACGTAATTGTACTGCTTAAGGGCAAGCCGGTATATATAATGTCTGAGCTTGCATATAATATGTATCCTGCTGATCTTGCATTCATTGATATTTCCGGCAAAACGAGCCGGGAAGTTTTAAATGAGATTTTAGCCGTTCATTCAGGACAGAAAAATCCTGAAGGCAGGGAAAGCCTGCAAAGCAATTATAATTATGTTGTGGCGCTTTCAAAGCAGGACATACCGCATAGCGCAGCTCTTCAGTTAATTGATTCTTACAGAGAATCAGCCGGATATGTCTTTAAAATAAATCCGGATTAAAGTTATCCTGCTTTTTATCTTGCCTTGCTTTCTGGTTTGTTATAATTTAGTTAAAGCTTATTTCTTCCTCGTAAAATAAATTATTTTTAATGTCTCTAACTGACATTATCCAGGTATTTTCTTTTATCTTTATTTCTACAAAATGCAAAAATCCGCCTTCCTCTTCTGAAGCATAAGGAGAGGCTCCGCTGCATCCTGAAATTACATAAGTTGTACCGCCATGATGTTCCATATGATACATATGTTCATGACCGCTGAAAACAGCGTCAACTTTAAATTCTGAAAAGATATTTCGTATATCATACTGGTTTTCTTTGCTTGAGAATGCTACATGAAGAGAGCCGTCTGTTATGCAGTCAGGGTTCAGAAATGAATAAACAGGCGGATGAATAAAAATAAAGACTTTTTCATTTTTAAGAATATTAAGTATTTTTTTTAACCATTCAAGCTGCTGTCCTTCTATTGCGCCCCATTTTCCCTGCTGGTACGCATAAAGGATTATGAAATAAAGACCGCCATATTTGAAATAATAATATGATTCCTGTTCCTGATCTCTTACAGCAAACCATAAACCCAGGCCGGGCATACCTTCAAGGGCATTTCTCACTGGAAAATAAATATTTATTCCATTTTTTTCAGCAAATTCATATGCCTTTTTATTTACCATTGATTCAAACAAGCTGCGGGTAGTCTTATTTGCCACATCATGGTTGCCGCAGGAAACAAAAACCGGACAATCAAGGTTTTTCACAGCATTTATATAATCTGTGAACTGCCTTTGCGCAATGACTTCATCGCTTGAACCCCCATTTATTATATCCCCCGTGTTAAAGTAAAGTTCAGGGTCACATTTTTTCATATAATTTATGAGGTTCAGAAATGTTTGAGGCTGCCCTAGACTGTCATTTGCGGGCCTGTTGTCGCCAGAAACACATATATTAAACAGGACTGAGCCCTCACCCGTTGAACTTAAAAAGTTATCGGAGCTTTCTCCAAATTTTTCCTGATTGAAGCTGCCGACAATAAATATTGAAGAAAGGATAAGTGGTATTAAAAAAGTACTGGCTATTATTTTCATCTCCGGATTGCTCGTTAATTTGCTCCCTGGCCACTTAAAGCTGCCCGGGTTGTCATAAAAAGTATTTTCAAATCCAGAGCAAATGTGGCTGTCTTTAAATATTTATAGTCAAAATCAACCTTCTGCTCAATAGTCAAAGCATCGCGGCCATTGACCTGGGCAAGTCCTGTAACGCCAGGCCTTATCCTGTCCACGCCTTTTTCCTTGCGAAGCGATATAAGGTAATCCTGGTTGTGAAGGGCGGGCCTTGGCCCAACAAAACTCATGTCCCCTTTTAATATATTTATAAGCTGGGGTATTTCATCTATGGAAAACCGCCTCAAAAATATCCCCACTCTGGTGTTTAGCATTTCCTGATCTATGACTTTGTCTGTGGGTATGTCCGGCGTTCCCTCTTTCATGGACCTGAATTTATAGATTGTAAAATATCTGCTGCCTGTTCCGGCCCTCTTCTGTGTGTAGATCACCCTTCCCTTTGAGTCTGCCTTTATTAACACCGGCACTATTATCCACAATGGAATAAACAGGATAAGCAGCAGGATTGAAAAAATAATGTCAAAACTTCTCTTTGCAAATTTATAAAACATACAAGTTTAATGCCATCTGTACCAGATTTCTTTTTCATTAAAATCCGGCACTATTTTTTTGATATCTTTGAAAAGATTGTTGTAGTCATTTATCTGAAGCTCTTTTTCGATGCTGAATAAAATATTGATTATTTCATCATTTGTGTAATTATTATTGCCGCTGTTTTTAGTTTCAAAAATGTAGCCAAACTCGGTTTTCACAAGCTCTTCGTTTTCAGAAACGAGCTCTTCATTTAGTTTCTCGCCGTGCCTGGGGCCGGTATATACTATTTCAATATCTTTTCCCGGCTCCATTCCGTAAAGTTTTATCATACTCATTGCAAGATCCAGTATACTTATCTGCTCGCCCATATCTAGGACATAGATCTCCCCGCCTTTACCCATGATACAAGATTGTATGACAAGCTGGGCTGCTTCAGGTATGGTCATAAAGTATCGCTTCATATCAGGGTGGGTTATCCTTATTGGGCCTCCGGCTTTTATCTGCTCTTTAAAAAGTGGAACAACGCTTCCCCTGCTCCCGAGGACATTGCCAAACCTGACTATCATAAACCTTGTGTTATTGACCTTTGACAATGCCTGAAGATATTTTTCTGCAAGCATCTTTGAAAGCCCCATAACGCTTTTGGGGTTGACTGCCTTATCAGTGGAAAGCATGACAAACCTTGAGACATTGCTGTCTATTGCTAGTTTTGCAAGTATTTTTGTCCCTATAAAATTGTTCTGGATTGCAGCTTCAGGGTTTAACTGCATCAGGGAGACATGCTTATACGCTGCAGTGTGAAAGATTATGAAAGGCTTGTAATTTGCAAAAATTGATTTCATCGCCTGTTTGTCCCTGATATCTGCCACCATCGGTACAATCGAGCTGAAGCCAAATTCATTTGCCAGCTCCTGCTCTATTAAAAACAGGTTGTTTTCTGTATTATCGACAAGTATCATTTTTTCCGGCCCGAATTTTATCACCTGCCTGCATATTTCTGAACCGATTGAGCCCCCTGCTCCTGTTATGAGCACCACTTTGTTCTTTATCTCAGCAATTACAGCAGGAGTCTGTATATAAATGGGCTCCCGGCCTAATATGTCCTCTATGTCAATATCCCTGACCTGGTAAAGGTAAACTTTATTGTCAATCACTTCATAAAGGCTTGGCAGTGTTTTGACAGGTATGCCCGACTCTTTTGCTGCAAACGCTATCTGTTTGCGCAGTTCACCGGGCGCTGAAGGTATGGCAATTATTATTTCATCAACTGAGTGTTTCTGTGTGACATCCTGAAGTTCATTTATTGGCGCAAGCACTCTGACGCCGTGTATCTGATGCCTCAGTTTTGCAGGGTCGTCATCAAGAAAGCCGACAGGGATGTATTCACTGTTTCTCTGCCTTATTATCTCGCGCACTATCATTTCACCTGCATCTCCCGCCCCGCAGATCAGTATCCTTTTTTTCCTGATGCCGGGCTTTCCGAATTTCATCTCATTGAAGAGCCGTTCAATAAACCTGGAGATAATTACAAGCAGAATCGTTATTAAAAAATCGATTATTAAAATACTTCTCGGAAAATACGGCAGGCTGAAACTCCCAAACAGCGGTATTGGCTGAGACAGAACATAAAAAATAACGCCAATTACTATTGTGCTGAGCGCAACTGCTTCAACGATTGCAACCATATCTTTGATTGAGGCATATTTCCACACTCTCCTGTACATGCCAAAGATAATAAAAAGAGGCAATTTGATTACAAGTATTATAAGGATATAAATACCGACATACTTTGCATATCTCTCAAAGACTATGCTGCCGGTACCTGCGCTTATTACGCCCCTCAGGAAAAAAGAGATTATAAAAGATGAAAAAACAATAAAGACGTCAAAGACAAATAATCTTATTATTTTAAGTATTGAGCCCTTTTTCATAAGACGATTATATCACAATCACCATGATATGTTTTCTTTGTAATCACTGCCGGCTATTAGAATAATATCCGCATTTGCGGGGTACTGGCTCCATTTACTGCTGTAGGGCTCCATCTCATAGCTGTTAAGGACTTTCGCCAACTGCTCTGCATTTTGTTTTTTGGAAGCGTTATAAATTATCATTGTCCTCGAAAAATCAAAGCTTTTTGCGTTCGCAATATCTTTTATCTTAAAACCGTATTTTAAAAGATATTCTCTGAAGTCAACTGCTGCCCCTTTTGCTCCGCAGCCGTTATATATGACAATTGATGTTTTTTTAACAATTGAGGTGTCAAGCGTTACCCCGACATCCACATCAATTTCAAGCGGTATTACCCCTGCCTGAGAAAACCAGATCACATGTTCATGCACAAGGTCGTAAGCAAGCACATAGCGGCCGGGCTTTTTAGGCGCATGGACTATCATCTTGACTGTTACCGATTCATTGTGCGAGACATTTTTTGGAAGCTCTCCGCTGTCGGCATCAAACTTAACGACTTCCCGCGTATCCCTGTTATACCAGTGCGCTCCAAGGTCGACTCTCTGGACCACATTGTTTTCCCAGGTCATA
>MWAX01000139.1 GCA_002068775.1 Actinobacteria bacterium ADurb.Bin346
ATAATAAAAAAAGGAAGACACAGATTTCTATATAAACATACTGTAATTACAAGGATAATGCATGCGGTGCACATTATTTCCATGGTCATGCTTATACTGACAGGCTTTCAGATCTATACGCCTCTATGGTTCAGGCTATTTCCCACACTTGAAATAGCGAGATATATACATTTTATATTCATGTATATAATCGGCTGGACATTCATTTATAAAATATATTACACGGTTGTAACGGGCGAAATAAAAGAGCTGCTTTTTACCTGGCGCGATCTGAAGGACTTTCCGCTGCTGATAAAGCACTATCTGTACGATATCTTTGTAGGCATTCCAAGCCCCAAACACTGGGGTAAATATAATCCCGGACAGAAAATGGTTTACACTTTGTGGCCGGTCATGCTGCTTGCGCAGGGTATTACAGGCATAGCCATGTATTTTATACCCCGATTTACTGCTTTTAACGATTTTTTTGGCGGGCTTGCAAATATTAAAGCATGGCATTTTGTGATATGCTGGTTATTTGTGATAACTACTGTGCTGCATTTTTACCTGGGCTCAACAGGGCCAAAAGTTGTTGACTTCTATAAATCAGTTGTGACCGGTTATGAAAAACAGGGAAAACATTAAATACCTTGTAATCGGTGCAGGCAACATTCTCCTTTCTGACGAAGGAGTCGGTATCCACATTACAAAGGAACTTGAAAAATGCCGTGACCTCCCGGAGGGGACAGGTTACATTGATATCGGAACATCAACCTTTGATATCGGCTCATACATTTCAGATGAAATTAAAAAAATTGCAGTAATCGACTGCATAAGGACTTCCGATTTTCCTTCAGGAACTGTTTTTAAACTTACTATTGAAGACCTGCGGAAAAGACAGGCTGAGAAATTCTCGCTTCACCAGATGGAGCTTGTTGACTGTCTCAAGCTTGTATCAATAATAGAAGAATTGCCGGATTCTATTATACTTGGCATTGTACCACATGATATAAGCACCTTTTCAATGAAACTTTCGAACGAACTGGACAGACTTTTACCGGAAATAATTAAAAAAATAAAAAAAGAAGTGCTGGATTTTTTCAACGAAGATGCATGAGTACTCTATTACCTGCTCAATAATTTCAATACTTGAAAAAATTGCTGCTGATAAAGCTTTAAATAAAATCAGTAAAGTCAATTTTGAACTAAGTCCCGCTGCAAGCCTTGAACCTGAATCGATAAGATTTTATTTTGACTTTTTAACAAGGCAGAGCACTCTGTTAAATGGCGCAAAGCTCAGCTTCAGGAAAACAAAGATACGAATAAAATGTAAAAGCTGCGGCAGAATTTTTTCTTCAAGTAAGTTCCCACCCCGCTGCTCCGGATGCGGTAATATATGCCTGGATAATAATGTCATGCCGGCAATAGCTGATGATATCAGAATAACATCTGTAATTGCTGATTGATTTCTGCAGTTTAAAAATTAAGCTTGACAGGGTTGTTTAAATTATTTTATCAATATGTTATAATCCTTTAGGATTTTAAAGAGCATAAGTTGTTTAATAGTGGGCAAGTCCCACTATTTTTGTTATAAAAGTCTTTTAAATGTTAATTTTTTAAGTACCAATATTGATATATTTAAATATTAAGGTGATTTAATTGAATAGAAAACTGATTGAAGCATTAAAAGAGCTTGAAAGAGAAAAAGGTATCAGGCTGGATACTATAATTGAAGCACTGAAAGGCGCCCTTGGTGCTGCGTATAAAAAGTTTTATGACGTAGAAGATAAAATCAGGATAGATATTAATGAAAAAAACGGAGAAATAAAAGTATTTAAGATCCTTGAGGATGAAAACGCTGATACTGAGACGGCCCGGGAAAACGCTCCGGAAGTCGAAGTCACGCCCGGAGATTTTGGCAGGATAACAGCGCAGACAGCAAAGCAGGTAATCAGGCAGAGGATAAAAGAAGCTGAACGGGAGATAATGTATGAAGAATTCAAGGACAGAGTCGGTGATATGGTCACAGGAATAGTGCAGCAGAATGATTCAAGGTTTACGCTCGTGGACCTCGGTAAGGTTGAAGCATTGCTGCCGCAATATGAGCAGGTGCCGGGTGAAGCATACAGGCATGGCGAGAGGATAAAATGTTATATATCAGAGGTTAGAAAAACCACCAAGGGTCCCCAGGTGATTGTTTCAAGAACGCATATCGGGCTTGTGAAACGGTTGTTTGAGCTGGAAGTGCCGGAAATAAGTGAAAAAGTGGTTGAAATAAAAAGCATAGCCCGCGAAGCAGGGTACAGGACAAAGATAGCAGTGCTTTCTAATGATAAAAATGTCGACCCGGTTGGCGCATGTGTCGGCCCTAAAGGCTCAAGAGTAAAGATGATAGTTGAAGAGCTTGAAGGTGAAAAAATAGACATAGTGGATTACAGCATGGACGCTGTGCTTTTTATAAAGAATGCTCTCAGCCCCGCTAAAGTATTGAAAGTCCTGACAGATGATGAGAAAAAATTTGCCCTGATAGTTGTGCCCAATGACCAGCTGTCTCTTGCTATCGGCAAGGAAGGGCAGAATGCAAGGCTGGCTGCAAAACTCACCGGCTGGAAAATAGATATAAAAAGTGAAAAACAGTTTGAAGAAGAGCTTAATGAGGCAAGAAGAGAAAGAATAGAAAAAAAGGAAAAAGACAGCGATGATAATGCCGAAGATCTTCAGGGGACTGAAATTGCTGAAGAAAAAAGCAAAAATATAAAAATACAAAAAAACAATTAAAGGATAAGGACTGTATAAAATAATGGGCTCATTTCGGGTTTATAATATTGCCAAAGAACTGAATATTTCGTCAGCTGATCTTTTAGCAAAATGTAAAGAGCTTGGCATAGAGGTTAAAAGCCACAGCTCTTCAATAACTGAAGAGCTGGCTGAAAAGATAAGGGCTGCTTTTAAGAAGCCAAAGCCTGCCGATGAGCAGCTTTTAAAACCTAAACCAGAAAAGAGTCTGAAAGATCACAGGGAACGAGAGAGTTCAAAGGATAAACAGGGATGGGATGAGGAGAAAAAATTAAACATCAGGAAGGTTCTTGATAAAGAGCTTGATAAGGAAGAAAAAGAAGGAAGCCTGAGGCGGCGAATTAAACAATATACCAAAAAGGAAGAAGAAATTCAGGCTGCAGCAGCTGCCGGCAAATCAATGGCTGTGGCGGAAAAGGAAACACTCGAAGGGCTGGAAGAAAAAATACTTAAAAGACCTGAAATAAAAAAAATAATTGAGCTTCCTGAAGGCATTACAATAAAGCGGCTATCTGAAAGGATAAACATACCTTCTTCAGAGATTCTTCAAAAAGTTTTTAATCTTGGATCTATGCTTACCATAAATCAGCCGCTGGATAATGATATAATAGAGCTGCTTTCGCATGAGTATAATTTTAAATACTCAGTAATCGGGTTTGAAGATAAATTAGATGAATTTGCCAGGGATACTGAAGACAAGCTTATAACAAGGCCGCCCATAGTAACTGTAATGGGCCATGTCGACCACGGTAAAACAACTCTGCTTGATGCAGTAAGGAAATCAAAAGTAGTGCTAAGTGAAGCTGGCGGCATTACCCAGAGTATTGGCGCATACCAGACTGAATTCAATGGCAGAAAAATAACATTTATTGATACTCCTGGCCATGAAGCGTTTACAACAATGCGCGCCAGGGGAGCAAAGGTCACGGATATTGCAGTGATTGTAATTGCCGCTGATGACGGAATAATGCCGCAAACAATCGAAGCGATAAATCATGCTAAAGAAGCAGGTGTACCCATAATAGTTGCAATCAATAAAATAGATCTGCCGAATTCAAACCCTGATAAGATAAAACAGAGTCTGACAGAGTATGACCTTGTACCGGAAGAATGGGGCGGAGATACAATATTTGTTAACATTTCTGCAAAAACTGGTGACAATATTGATAATCTGCTGGAAATGCTGCTGCTTGTAGCAGATTTAAATGATATAAAAGGCAACCCTGATGCTGAAGGGCTCGGTATAATAATAGAGTCTAAATTGGATAAAGGTTTTGGGCCTGTTGGAACCGTGCTTGTAAAAAGAGGCAATATTAAAGTCGGTGATTTTTTTGTGACAGGTAATTCATATGGAAGAGTGAGGACCATAAGAAATGAGCATGACGTATCGATTAATAAGGCTGTTTTGTCTCAACCGGTCATAATCTCAGGTTTTACTTCGGTGCCGCAGGCAGGAGATAAATTTTTCATTGTAAAAAATGAAAAAGTTGCCAAGGATATTATCAGCAAAAGGGAGTCTCAGAAAAAGCTTATTAAACTGTCAGAAGTAAGAAAACACATAACTCTTGAGGACCTTGCTGACATATCTAAGGAAAATGAGATAAAAAAGCTCAAAATAATACTGAAAGCAGAATCAAACGGCTCGCTTGATGCAGTGGAAAAATCTCTTAAAGATGTTGAAAAAGAGAATATAAAAATAGATGTTATCCACCGCGGAGTAGGAGCAATATCTGACAGCGACATATTGCTTGCTTCTGCATCTGATGCAATAGTGATCGGTTTTGGGGTAGTTGCAAGCTCAAAAGCAAAAGTGATGTCAAAGGAAGAAAATATTGAGATAAGGACATATAATATAATATATAAATTGATAGAAGACATACAGCTTGCCTCAAAAGGTCTTCTGGAGCCAAAGTATGAGGAAAAAATAAAGGGCAATGTTGAGATAAGGGAAATATTCAGGATTTCAAAAGTGGGCAATATTGCAGGATGCTATATTCTGGATGGAGAAGTGGAAAGAGGAGATACCGTAAGGATTATAAGGGACGGAAGGATAATCTATACCGGGAAAATTGATTCCCTCCACAGATTTAAGGAAGATGCAAAAAAAGTTGCTGCAGGTTATGAGTGTGGCATAAGAGTTGAGAATTTCCAGGACTTAAACAAGGGGGACACTCTCGAAGTATATGAACAGGTTGAAGTAAAGCAATGAACCGCTAATTTTTCTTAAGATTTTATTTATCTTTATACAATAATAAACAGCCAGTTTTTATAATCCTGCATTTAAGACCTTCAAACAGGAAAGAAAATATGGAGCGATTAAAAAAAACAGAAATTGATCTGCAGAGGGAAATCAGTTTTATAATAAACTCAAAATTAAAAGACCCGAGGATAGGTTTTGTGACAGTTACTGATGTAAAGCTTTCAAGCGACTATCATTATCTTGACATATTTATCAGTGTAATGGGTGATGATGAGAAGATTAACCAGTCGCTGCTTTGTTTAAAGAATTGTGAGGGTTTTATAAAAAATAATTTAAAGAAAAGATTCAGGTTAAAAACCATGCCTGAGCTTAAATTCATATATGATAAGTCAATAGATTACGGGATAAAAGTCACAGAGCTTCTTGAAGACCTGAAAAAAAAGAACAGATTATAAAAAGAAAAATTTATGCAGTGAAAGATTTATACAGTGAAAGAATTAAAATCGGATGATTTGATTAGCCGTGTTATAGATATTATTAAGAAAAATAAAGATTTCTTTATAATAACCCATGATTTTCCTGACGGAGACAGTCTTGGCTCACAGGTTTCGCTGTACACGCTTTTAAAATCAGCAGGCAAGAATGCTTATATGGTCTGTGATTCTGAGATCCCCTATCAGTATGAATTTCTTCCATCAGTAAATCAAATCAGAAAAAACCTGCAGGAAAATGCCGGCAGCTCAAATAACAGCAAATATATATGTTTTTGCCTGGACAGCGCAGACGAAGGACGTTTTAAAATATCCATAGAAAAAATAAGGGAAAAGGCTCAAATGATCATCAATATTGACCACCATCCCGGAAATGCAATGTACGGAGATATAAACATCGTGGATCCTGAAAAATCAGCAACAGCCGAAATATTGTATGACATTATTGTAAAAGGTTTTCCCGAGTTGCTTGATTATAATATTTCTCTTGGGATTTATACTGCAATACTTACAGACACAGGAAGGTTCCAGTATTCCAACACGACCCACAGTGTCCACAGGATAGCCAGCCATCTGCTGGAGCTAGGGGTGGTCCCGGCAAAGGTATTTTCATGCATATATGAAAATGAGCCGTTCAGAAGGTTTGAATTGCTGGCAAAAGTGCTTAAAAGGATAAAGCTTTTAAAGTCAAAAAAACTGATTTATTCTTTTGTTTTGAAGGAAGACTTTGACAAGCTCGGGCTTCCGTTTTCAGCAAATGACGGGATCATTGAGATACTGAGGAGCGCGTCCGAAGCAAAAATATCAGCGTTTATAAAGCAGGTCGAAAAGAACAATTATAAAGTCAGTCTACGCTCTTCTGACCCTGACTCTAATGTTGCAGAAATTGCTCTGAAATTCGGCGGCGGCGGCCATAAAATGGCGTCGGCATATTCCTGCAGCGGAACATTAAAAGAGGTTCTATCGTCTCTTATAAAGGCGATTTAGAAAGTTACTGATTTAATCAGTTACGCTTTTAATAAGTCCGGATATCAAGCTGAATCAGGTTTTAAAATGGATACAATAAAGTCAAAAATATTTGAAAATTTCAATGGCGTGCTGCTGGTAAAAAAAGAACCGCTGCTGTCCTCCTTTGGCGTGATTAAAAAAATTAAAAAGGTTTTTTTTTAAATAAAATCGGGCATGGCGGGACTCTGGATCCGCTTGCCGAAGGCATACTGATAATCCTGATAAACAAGGCCACAAAACTCTTCGATTTCTTTCAATCCTATACCAAAGAATACACAGCTCTTTTCAGGCTTGGAGTCACCACTGATACATGGGATATGGAAGGCAAAGTACTTCAATCCAGGGTTGTGCATGAAAAGGACATAAGCGTCGAGCAGCTAAAAAAAATAACAGCAGGATTAGCCGGTGATTATCTGCAGAAACCGCCCGCCTATTCAGCAAAAAAAATATCCGGAAAGCCGGCATATTATTATGCAAGGATGGAAAAGGGCAAAGGAGATGAAAAGCTGCAGGACTTAAAACCTTCTGTCGTAAAAATCCATAGTATTAAAATCCTGTCCATTGAAATACCTGATGTAAAAATAAAAATCAGGTGCAGCAGCGGGACTTATATAAGATCTATTGTGCATGATATCGGTGAAAGAATGGGATGCGGCGCAACGCTTACAGGTCTTGTAAGAGATGCAATAGGAGAGTTTAAATTAAAAGACTGCCTGACACTTGATGAAATTACCGGGATAGCATCAGATGGTGAAACTGTAAAATACAGGCAGGGAATAATACCGCTGGAGAAAATAAACCTTCAGCATGAAAATTCCAAGCTGAAATAAAAATTTAAGGAATTTTTTCTAATATATTTTTAAATTCAATAACTGCTATGGGGGGCATTTAATTTAAAATGAGCATCATAATCTGAAAATTGTGGTACTTCATAATTTCAAAATTTTAAACAATAGGACAATTAATAATTGAAAGGAATAATTTTGTGCCAAATATAATAGAAGTAAACAATTTAACAAAAAGTTATGGAAATATTAAAGCAGTAAAAAATATAGATTTTTATGTTAATGAAGGCGAGCTGTTTGCCTTTTTGGGACCTAATGGCGCAGGAAAAACTACAACCATTGATATCATATGCACGCTCCTGAAGCAGGATAGCGGTACAGTGGTAGTAAACGGCTACAGACTTGGTGAGCAGGACGATAAAATTCGAAAAAGCATTGGCGTTGTGTTTCAGGACAGCATTCTTGATAATCTGTTAACAGTCAAGGAAAACCTCTATACAAGAGGCAGTTTTTATGGGATGAAAAGCATAGAGCTTAGTGAGGCAGTTGAAAAAGCATCAAAAGCTGCTGATGTGACAAGCTTTATTAACCGGCCTTATGGTAAGCTTTCCGGCGGTCAGAGGCGCAGATCTGATATTGCAAGAGCATTGGTGCATACACCTAAAATACTTTTTCTTGATGAACCAACAACTGGACTTGACCCCCAGACTCGAAAAAGTGTTTGGGATACAATCCGGAACCTGCAAAAGGGAACCGGAATGACAGTATTTCTTACCACTCATTATATGGAGGAAGCTGCTAATGCTGACTATGTTGCAGTTATTGACAACGGTCTGATTTCTGCAAAAGGCACTCCTGTTGAGCTTCGGGAAAAATACAGCACTGACTCATTGCACCTTTTTCCAAAAGATGGTAATAACATTGAAGCATACTTAAAAGACCATGATATTAAATATACAATATCCGGCGGAGCATTTATCATTCCTGTTTCAAATACTCTTAATGCTCTACCTTTAATAAATAAATTGGAAAGCCTGATATCAGGTTTTGAGGTTATCAGTGGCAGCATGGATGATGTTTTTATTAATATAACGGGAAACATTGTGAGAGAGGACTAACTTAGATGACTGTAATGATTAATTTAATAAAACGAAATCTCAAGCTTTTCTTTCGTGACCGGACATCTGTGTTTTTCTCACTGCTTGCTGTATTTATAATAATCGGGCTTTATGTGCTGTTTCTTGGAAATATGATGGTAAAAAATTTTAAAGAGCTTCTGGGCGACAATGCCCGCTTTGCTGTTGACAGTTGGGTTATGGCAGGGCTTTTATCTGTCACTTCGATAACCACAACGATGGGAGCGCTTGGCACAATGGTTGAGGATAAAGCAAAGAAAATCTCAAAAGATTTTTCATCAGCCCCACTTAAGCGCTCGCAGCTTGCCGGCGGGTATATTATGGGTTCTTTTATAATCGGTGTAATTATGAGCATTGCAGCGCTGGTTATAGCTGAAATCTACATACTGGCAGGCGGCGGAAAGCTGATTGCATTAATGCCTCTATTAAAGCTTTTCGGAGTAATGGTATTATCTGTTTTTGCAGGTTCTTCAATGGTATTTTTTATTACATCATTTTTTAAAAGCAATAATGCTTTTGCTACTGCAAGTACAATTATTGGAACACTCATCGGATTTTTGACTGGGATATATGTCCCGATTGGTGTGCTGCCATCTGCCGTGCAGACTGCAATAAAGATCTTTCCTATTAGCCATGCAGGAGCATTATTCAGGCAGATTATGATGGATGTACCGATCTCTATAGCGTTTAAAAACGCACCTGCCCAGGCGGTCACAAGCTTTAAACAAACTATGGGCGTTGTTTTTTATGCCGGCAGCAAAGAGTTATCCCCACTTATAAATATACTGGTTTTAATTGCGACAGGTATTGTGTTTTATATGCTGGCTGTAATTAAAATTTCCATTAAGAAAAGGGATTAATACTAATTGCCACAAAAAAAGTTGTAATTTTAAATTATTTAATTAAAATATAGTAGTTTTTTATTTATACACAATAAAATATTAAATTACTTGAAAAATATAATAAGGCTTGAAAATATCAGTAAGGATTCATTTGCCGGGCATCCGGTATTTACTGTGATAGGTTTTTTTGACGGAGTGCACAGGGGCCATCAGGATATAATTGCAAGATGCATAGAGCAGGCCAGAGCAGATAACGGCATAAGTATTGTCTTCACTTTTGACAACCCTCCAAAAAATGTTATTCATGGAAGGCTGTATAAAAAACTTATAACCTCTTACTCTGATAAACTGAAGCTTATAAAAAAAATCGGTGCAGATTATATTGTTGTAGCAAAATTCAATAAATTTTTTTCCGGTCTTCTGCCGGAAGATTTTTGCAGGGAAATACTCATTGAAAAACTTAATGTAAGCGGACTTTTTATAGGAAGCGGCTTCAGATTTGGAAAAGACGCTGCTGGCGATACAGAGTTCCTGAAAAAGTTTTTTTCAACCCGCGGTGTTAAAGTCAACGAGGTCCCCATATTAAAAATAATGGGAAAACCTGTTTCAAGCACTTCTGTAAGAGAATTTTACAATAGTGGCGATATTGAGAGCATAAAGCTTTTTCTTGGAAGAGATCCGTCAATTAAAGGCAGGGTCATAAAAGGTGACAGCAGGGGAAGACTGCTAGGATATCCCACTGCAAATATCGATGTCTTTGAGAAATATGTCACACCTTCAGATGGCGTATATGCAGGTTTAGTTAACCTGAAAGCAGGGATTGTATGTACTGATCATAAGGCTGAAGACAAAAGAGACAGAGACCTGATAAAAATGATGCCATCAGTGATTAATATAGGCGATAACCCCACATTTGCAGGTCAGAGAAAATGGATTGAATCACATGTGCTGAACTTCAGCGGCGATATCTATGGTTATGATATTGAAGTTATTTTTTTAAAAAAGCTCAGGGATGAAAAAAAATTCAAAAGCCGGGATGAACTTATAAAACAGATTGAAAAGGATATAATTGCTGCAGGAGAGTATTTTGAATTGATGAAAGGCAGGCAGTAGCAGCCCGCATCAGCCTTTATGGATATTGAATTGTAATAGCATGGCAGTTATGATAAATTATTCAGGAATATTTTTAATTGGAGGTGAAAAGCAGAGTTGACACTGTTAAAGGAAGAAAAAAAAGAAATAATAGAAAAATTCAGGACCCATGAAAATGATACTGGTTCTGCAGAAGTACAGATAGCAATCCTGACTTCCAGGATCAATAATTTAAACGAGCATCTGAAGAGTAACAAAATGGACCATCACTCAAGGAGAGGTCTTGTAATGCTTGTCGGTAAGAGAAAAAGACTTCTCGAGTATATAAAAAATAATGATCTTGACGGCTACAGAAAGCTTATAAAGTCACTGGGTCTGAGAAAATAATAATATTCATTATATGACTGAAATATATGAAGTTTTTTTGAGGAGGTTAATTTTATAATTGCAGAATTTAAACAGCAATAACAACAACTATTCATTCGAAATTGCGGGCAGGACCTTCACCTTCAAGTCCGGAAAGCTTGCCAGGCAGGCAAATGGAGCAGTATTAATGGAAAACGGCGGAAACGGGATACTGATAACCGCTACCATGAATGAAAACTACAGGGAAGACATTGATTTTTTTCCGCTGGTTATAGATGTGGAAGAAAGAATGTATGCTGCAGGAAAGATTCCCGGAGGGTTTTTTAGAAGGGAAGGCAGAGCAACTGATAAAGCAATACTTATATCGAGATTAACAGACAGGCCATTGCGCCCGGTGTTTGACAAAAATCTTCGCAATGAAGTCCAGGTAATTGCAACTATATTATCAGTTGACCAGGTCCATCCTTATGATGTAATGGTAATGAACGGCGCATCCTGCGCCCTTTACATATCTGATATACCGTTTTTTGAACCAATCGGGGCAGTTCGCATTGGCAATGTTGACGGCAACTGGATAATCAACCCTTCTTATGATGAGCTTAAAAAAAGTATCATAGATATTATTGTTGCCGGTACTGAGACGGCAATACTCATGGTTGAGGCGAAAGGACATGAAGCCAGTGAAGAGATTGTGCTTGAGGCGATAGAAAGGGCAGTCCCTGAGATTGGTAAAATAATCGCTGCTCAAATAGAATTCGGTAAAAGTGCCGGCATTGAAAAGAAGCAGGTTGAATATTTTAAGATAAATAATGAAGTGAAAGAAAAATTGGATTCCCTTGCAAGAGGGAGGATAATCGAAGTGCTTGATAAAGTGGCGGAACTTTCTTCCAGCGCTGAAAACAGGGCACTGCTTAATAAAGGGAAAAGGGGCTATGCTTCAGAGGAGCTCGACAGGATAAGCGAAGAAATTAAAAAAGAAATGCTTGAGCTTTATCCTGAAGACAATATCAGCATAGACATGTCTTTAAAAGAGCTTGAAAGGGAGCTGGTAAGAAAAACTATTCTTGAAAAGAGCATAAGACCTGACGGCAGGAAGCCTGAAGAAATAAGGGAAATTACTTGCGAGGTCGGACTTTTTCCTGACACTACTCATGGTACGGGGCTTTTTACAAGGGGGCGGACGCAGGCTCTTACAATCCTGGCTCTCGGCTCTGTTAAGGAAGCCCAGAGGCTCGACAGCCTGGAGGAGCTTGAATTCAAGAGATATATGCACCATTATAATTTTCCGCCATACTCCACGGGAGATACTGCTGCCCTGAGAGGCCCGAAACGGAGGGAAGTGGGCCATGGAGCGCTTGCAGAAAGAGCGCTTGAACCCATGATACCCAATGAAGAAAGGTTTCCCTATGCAATAAGGCTCGTTTCTGAAGTGCTTGAATCAAACGGCTCCACCTCGATGGCAAGTGTATGCGGCAGCACGCTTGCACTTATGGATGGCGGGGTCCCGATTTTAAATCCTGTATCCGGCATAGCAATGGGGCTTGTAAAAGGTGATGCCGATGACTTTGTTGTTCTCTCTGATATTCAGGGAATAGAAGATTTTTATGGAGATATGGACTTTAAAGTAGCAGGAACAAAAAATGGTATAACTGCGCTCCAGATGGATATTAAAATTAAAGGCATCGACATTAAAATCATGAGAAAAGCGCTTTATCAGGCAAAAGAAGGCAGACTTTTTATACTTGATAAAATGCTGCAGGTAATACCTTTACCGAGAGAAAATCTGGCAAAAGTTGCTCCAAAAATAACTTCATTTAAGATCCCAAAAGATAAAATAGGCGAAATCATAGGCCCCGGAGGAAAAAATATAAAATCACTTAAGGAAGAATTTGATCTTGACGAGATTGATATAACTGACTCCAACGGGGAGGGCATAGTATCTATCACCTGCAGCGACCAGAAAAATATCGGGATGGCGCGCAAAAAAATAGAAGCAATGCTTAAAGGTATTGAAGATATCAATGAAGGTGATGAATTCATAGGAACAGTAGTTGGAATAACTTCCTATGGCGCTTTCATCAACATAATCCCCGGAATAGACGGGCTTCTCCATATTTCAAAAGTCGCAAATAAAAGGATAAATAATGTCGAAGAATATATTAAAATGGGCGATAAAATAGGCGTTAGAGTCTGTTCGATTGATCGCCGCGACAAAAAGATTTCTCTTGAAAGATCTGATTTATAAATCATATAAAAATTTAACGGGGTTTAAATAAAATAGCAATTTCAAATGATTTCAAATTCGAGAGCTACAAGGTTACGGAGCTCGAAAATGGCTTGAGGATTATAAGCGAAAGCATACCCCATTTCCGCTCAATTTCTCTTGGGCTCTGGATACCATCAGGCTCAAGATATGAAGATCAGTCAAATAACGGCATCACTCATCTTATTGAGCACCTGTTGTTTAAGGGAACCAAAAAGAGGACATACCGTGATATTGCAATTGCTTTTGATTCCCTGGGCGCAGAATTTAATGCATTTACAGATAAGGAAAACAGTTGTGTTTACGCTGATTTTATAGACACACACCTGGACAAATGCCTTGACCTGCTTTTTGATGTCATAACAAACCCGTCATTTCTTCCTGAAAATATAAAGCTGGAAAAAAAAGTAATTATGGAAGAAATAAAAATGGTTAAAGATAATCCTTCAGACGATATTTTCAACTACTTTTATGATGTAGTCTTCTCCGGCCATCCTTTGAGTCTTTCAATACTCGGGACAAAAAAATCTCTCAGCAGCCTGGATTACAATGCAATAAAAAAGTATTTTGAACAGAGCTTCAGCCTTAATGGGATTGTTCTTTCATCAGCAGGAAATATTGAGCATAATATGCTTGTGGAAATGGTTAAGGAAAAAATGGAAGGCATCTTTTCCAGTGAAAAAATAAAACCAAAACAGGATTTGCCACTCACAGAAAAATTAAAAGGCGTCAGGAAAGTCTATAAAGGAAAAACTGAAGCCAGCCATATCTGTTATGGGGGACCTGGCTGTAAAAGGTCAAGCGCCGACAGATACCCGCTCTCGCTTTTTACAAATATACTGGGAGGCAGCATCAGCAGCAGGCTTTTCCAGAAAATCAGGGAAGAAAAAGGTCTTTCATACACTATTTTTGCAAGCAATACACAGTACACAGATGCAGGAATAATAGCGATTTATGCAGCAACTTCATCTTCTGCAATTGGAAAAGTCATTGAACTTATAAACGCCGAATTAATGGATATAAAGAAGAGAGGCATTACAGCAGAAGAGCTCGATATAGCAAAAGAAAATACAAAGGGCAATATAGTACTGGGAGTCGAGGACATTAGCTCAAGAATGTTCAGGCTGGGCAAGGCGCTTTTAATGGATGGAACAGTAAGTACGATTGATGATATACTTAAAAAAATAGATAATGTAAAAATAGACAGTGTCAATGACATTGCAGATAAATATTTTAACCCAGACAGGATGAGCTCTATAATTATAGTTAAACCGCAAAACGGGAGAGCAAAATGAAAAGGATTGTAATAGCAGGTATTTGCGGAAAAATGGGAAGGGAGATGACCTCTCGCCTTCTAAAAGAAGATGATCTGAAAATTATCGGGGGCTATGATATCAATAATATTGGCAAAGACGCCGGGCTGATCGCAGGTTGCGCACCGGCAGGCGCAAAAATCTATGGCAGCTGCAATGAGCTCAAAGCATTAAAACCGGACCTGATAATTGATTTTACAAATGCACAGGCAGCGCTTTCTTTAATAAACTGGGCGATTGATAATGGTATCGATATTATAGTAGGGACAACCGGTCTTAAAAAAGATGAACTTTCTGCAGTAGAAAAAAAGGCCTGCGGCTCATCAAGCAAAGTATTTATTGTGCCTAATTTTGCAATTGGAGCTGTCATAATGATAAAGATTTCTTCAATGATAGCAGATTATTTTGAAGGTTGTGAAATAATCGAGCTGCACCATGATAAAAAGAAAGATGCCCCGTCAGGCACTTCCCTTAATACAGCTGAAAGTATTTCAGCAGTAAAAAAATTTGACAGCAGCAGGCTAAAAGAACATGAGACAGAGATCTGCAGTGGCAGCAGAGGGGCTTTTTCTGACGGAATACATATTCACAGCATAAGGCTGCCGGGTTTTCTTGCCCGCCAGGAAGTAATTTTTGGAACAGCCGGACAGACTCTTACAATCCGGCATGACAGCATAGACCGTTCATGTTTTTATCCGGGCCTTCTGCTTGCAATAAGAAAAATAGATGATCTGGATAATTTTACTTTTGGATTGGACAAAATTATTGATTTATAATAAATTCAGGATTATCAGGTATTTAAAACTGAAATATTGCTGTAAATATTTCAATGTTCTGGAGGTGTTTTATGGATTTTGGTGAGCTGATCACTGCTATGGTAACTCCATTTGACAGCAAATACCGCCTGGATTTGGAATCTGCAAAAAAACTGATGCAGCATCTTGTAGACAATGGCAGTGAGTCAATACTTCTTTCAGGAACGACAGGTGAATCACCAACGCTTACCGATTCAGAAAAATTTGAGCTGTTTGAACTGGGAGTGGATTTTTTAAAAAATAAAGCAAAAGTAATTGCCGGCACCGGCTCCAATGATACTGCGCATTCAATAAAACTTTCAAAGCAGGCGGAAAAAAGAGGAGTCGACTGTCTTCTTTGTGTTACGCCTTATTATAACAAACCGGGGCAGGAGGGGCTGATGCAGCATTTCAAATCCATTGCCCTGGCTGTCAGCATTCCTGTGATCATATATAATGTGCCGTCAAGGACAGCCTGCAATATCAGCTCAAAAACTGCAATTGAACTGTCAAAAATAGAAAATATCATAGGGATAAAAGAAGCAAGCAGTGATTTCCGCCAGATAGCAGAAGAAATCAGAGATTCAAGGCCGGGTTTTTTAATATACAGCGGTAATGATGGAGACACTCTTCCCATGCTTTCATTAGGCGCTTACGGAGTAATAAGCGTAGCTTCACATGTTGTTGGCAAAGAGATCAGAAAAATGATAAGAAGTTTTAAAGAGGGTAATATAAAAGAGGCTTCCAGACTGCACAGCTGGCTGCTTGACATATTCTATGGGATATTTATTACAACAAATCCTGTACCAATAAAAACCGCATTAAATCTTTCCGGCATAAGTGCTGGCCCACCGCGCCTGCCACTTTACAGCATGAATGATTCTGAACTTACAGCATTTAAGAAAATACTGGAAAAATATAGTTTAATATAATTTTTATAACTTATGGCAAAGAAGAGCAGTCTGAAAATATTATTCCTGGGCGGATTAAATGAAGTAGGAAAAAATATCACAGTTTTTGAAAAGGATAATAACATTATTATCCTTGACTGCGGTCTTATGTTCCCTGATGATTTTTTGCCTGGAGTGGATTTTCTTATACCTGATTTTTCATACCTTAAGAAAAATAAGTCCAATATAAAGGCAATAATAATAACCCATGGCCATGAAGATCACATAGGCGCGTTGCCATTTTTATTCAAGGAACTTTCACCTGATGTAATACCGGTTTATGCGACAAAGCTTACCATTGGCCTTATAAAAGCAAAACTGAACGGCAGCTTTCTTTCTGAAAGTAATCTATTTAATGAAATAAATACTGATGAACGCGTGAATATAGGGCCGTTTAACATTGAATTTTTCAGAGTAAACCACAGCATTCCCGATAATATCGGCATAATAATGAAAACAGATATCGGAACAATTGTTCATACAGGTGATTTCAAATTTGATCAGCATCCGATAGACGGAAGAGTCACAGAGTATTCAAAGCTTACAAAAGCAGGGCAGGAGGGTGTCCTGGCACTATTTTGTGACAGCACAAATGCCGAAGAAGAAGGGTACACGCTTCCCGAGAGGGAAGTTGGCAGGACGCTTTATGAAAAATTCATTGTTGCTGAAAAAAGGATAATTGTGGCGACTTTTGCATCCCATATCCACAGGATACAGCAGGTATTTGATGTGGCAAAATCCCTGGATAAAAAAGTTGCTGCTTCAGGTAAAACGATTCTTAAAACAATCAAAATAGCATCTGATCTCGGGTTCTTAAAAATACCTGAAAATACGCTTATACCCATTATAAAAATAGATGAATTCCCGATAAAGAAGATTGTCCTTCTTTCAACAGGAAGCCAGGGCGAGCCGCTGTCATCCCTCAGAAAAATGGCAACAAACGAGCATCCGCGCGTTAAGATCATGAAAGGGGATATGGTCATTATTTCTGCTTCGCCCATACCCGGAAATGAAAATGCAATTTCAAGCACCATAAACATGCTTCTCAGGCAGGGTGCAGATGTTTTTTATGAATCAATTGCCGGCGTACATGTTTCAGGGCATGCGCAGAGAGAAGAAATTAAGATGATGATAAATATGATAAAGCCTGCGTATTATATTCCTGTACATGGTGAATATAAACAGCGGATACAGAATGCCAAACTTGCCCGGTCAATAGGTATCCCGGCAGACAATATTTTGATGGCACAGAATGGAGATATCCTTAAACTGAATGAAAATATGGTCAGGATTTCAAACAACCTGAACCTTCAGAATATCTACATAGACGGATATGGCCTGGGAAATACTGAAGATGCGATACTGAAAGACAGGAAGAATTTAAGCAGAAACGGCATTATTTTCGCAAGTCTGCTGGTTGACAGCTCAAAGCGCAAATTAATAAGTGAGCCGGTTTTCGTATTTAAAGGTATAATATACATGAATGATTTTGAAGGAGTTCTTTCCGAAGCCAGGAAAGCTGCTGCAGAAACTGTAGCCAGGTGTTTCAGTGATAATATTACGAACTGCATGCTGATGGAAACGCGCATTAATGAAGTGCTTGAAAAATTTATTTTAAAAAAATTCAGGATTAAGCCTATAATATTATCGAAGGTAATAGAGCTAAAATTATAGTAAAATATAAGTATTTAAAGCAGTAAAACAAACATTTTTTAAACAACAGGCAGAAAGTGTTTGAGGAAGACAGCAAAAAAAGCAGTCAAAACAGCGTAAAATTGCAGGAAAATAAAAAAAGAAAGGTTCAAAAAAATATCGGGAAGCCAGGCTCATCTGAAAAAACAGTAAAAAAACAATACGTCAGCAGGAGATCAGAGATATATGGTATTGTTATAATGCTGGTATCAGTGCTTTTTTTTCTCAGTTTTTTCAGTTTTGGAAGACCGGGCATCATTACGAATTATATCAATAATTTCCTTTCATACATTTTTGGCATCACAAAATACTTCTTTGCATTCCTGCTGTTTGTATGGGGCATCAGTTTTTTCATCAGAAGGGTGAAATACCTTCCTTCAAGGTTTGCATGGGGTTTTTTCCTGGTTTATATTGCAATATCCGGTATTATCAGCAATAACTTCAAATACGCAAACGTGTTCGACCCGCTGGTTGTAAACACAAGGGGCGGAATAATAGGGGCAGGCGTCTTTTATGGTTTATATAAGCTTGTGGGTAAAGCAGGAGCTGTTACAATACTTTCAGTCTTTATTATTATAGGGATACTCATAATAACCAGGCTCTCAATAATTGACATCAGCAGAAGGTTGTCTCAAAGAAGGCAAGGCGCAGGCAAGGAAATCATTGATAGTAAAGGCAATGTGATCTTCAGGGATAATAGCATTGCAGGGCCACTGGATGAAAGAGCGAAGGGCAAGAGCCCGGGCAGGCAGCAGAATGGTCTGAAAAGCTATCCGGAGGAAAGCCGGATGCCGCGGATAATAAGTTATGAAGAAAAACAGCCCGGCAAAAATGATGCTGCGCAGCCAGGCAGCAGAATATTCAATGCTGAAAAAGCGCTTTACCAGGGTGGAACAAAACAGGATACAAAATATACAGGAGC
>MWAX01000140.1 GCA_002068775.1 Actinobacteria bacterium ADurb.Bin346
AGAAGCCGGTATTTGTCATGTGGTATGTGCCGGGCTTTTCTGCTTTAATGAGCTCATAAAGCTTTTCCGTTATATCCTTTGTGCTTGTGGGCGTAAGCACCTGGTCATTTACAACTTTAATAGGCCTGCCCTCTTCAGCAAGCTTTATCATCAGCTCGACAAAATTATAGCCTTTGCCAAGGCTGCCCGCATGGCCATAAAGTCCGCAGGTCCTTATTATATAATGATTGGCAAGCATATATCGGATAATGTATTCCCCTGTAAGTTTTGAGATTCCATAAATGCTTACAGGGCAAGGACAGTCATCTTCATTATAAGGAGTGACCTTTTCATAGCCGCCAAAAACAAAATCTGTGCTGAAATGCATAAGGGCGCAACCCAGAGAAGAGCAGACTTCCGCTAAATTTTTAACTCCAGCGGCATTTACATCAAAAGCTTTAGACACTTCAGTTTCTGCATCATCTACAAGATTATAGGCTGCAGTGTTAATAACCAGTTCAGGCTTCAGCCCAATAAGCACGCTATTGCATAAATCCCTGTTGCAAACCTCTATATCTGCCATGGTCAGCCCTTTTATGTCTTCGCCCTTTGCACGAAAATATCTGTAAAGATCTGTGCCGAGCTGTCCGTCCGCGCCTATTAAAGCTATTTTCAAAACTCCTCCATTAAAATAAAACTGCAGGCAATTGCCGGCAGTTTAAGTAATCCTTTTTAAGGCAATATATACAATAAATATCAGCAGCGCCAGGACCCCGTAACATAAAAACAGATACCAATTATATTTTTTATTCTTTCGCAGCGCCGTAATCCTGATAACCTCTATTGCAATTGCACCGAATATAAAAAGATAGAAAACAGTAAACCTCATATCCCTTGCAAGCTTGTATAAAAAACCTGACAGCGGATGTTTTGTGTATATCGGCATACTGCTGATTTTATCAAAGTAACCCCTGTCAATCCTGAAAACGCCCTGCTCCGGATTATTTAAAAAGGCTCCAAGATTTATCCTGGAAAGGTCATATGCATTGTTTATTTTAAGCTCAAACTCTATATAGCTGTAATTGTCATCTTTAAATACAAGCTCATCAGAAAAATCATCTTTTGAAAGAGTTGCCTCAAAATCCATGGAATTTTTACTTTTGTTTATTTCAAATCTGTCATTATCCTCAAAACCGACAAGCTCATAGTTTTCAATTGCGCCGTCGGTTGTTATTCTGCCTGTAAAACTGGTGTCTTTCCGGTCCACGCTCCAGGCAACATGGATGTTTGAACTGGCGTCTTCCCAAATGAAATAGCCAAAACTTGCCCCCGGCACAAAAACTGCTCCTGAGCACGATACGAGGCAGGATAGAAGAACAGCAAGGATAATTGTTGCAGCCAGGAAAGCTGCTGCTCTGCCAGTTTTTGTACCAGCCGTTTTTTTATTGATACAGAGATTTCTAATGATTTTATTTGTCTGGTTCATTATATATTTTTCTATTGAGTTTATATGCTGCTGCCCGTCCCTGTCTTATTTTCCTGAATGCTGATTGCCTTATTGTCCCTGTATATCAGATAAATCATCCATATGGAAATAGCCGTAAACACGCTTCTGAAAATATTGACAAACTTTGCAGGCTCATAGAGCCGCCCTATTAAAGGAATCAGACCTGTTCCGTACATTGCTGTCCTTATATCAATTGGCGCTATTAAAAACTTGGTCACAAGGTCGCCCCAGTAAATAAGGATCACCATTAAAAATGCCATTTGCGCCCAGTGATAATAATAAAGCGATTCCCTTCGGACAAATAAAAACACAAGGAAAGGTACCGACCACAGCAGGTACTGGGGATGAAAATAGCTGATTGAAACATATAACAGATATACCATTCCGCAGTAATTTAAAAACACCATGAAGCTTTTCTGTTTTTGATGCAGCCATGCAAAGAAAAGCAGGAAATAAGCAACAACAAAAAGATATATCCTGTCATGGATTATAAGGTCGATTTTTGCTGAAAGTATGTAATCAAAATGCTGGGCATTAAGAAGCGAAAAAATAACACTGCGGCCAAAGTATACATAAGAAAACGCCTCCACAGCAATGAGTCCTGCAATGCCTATGGAAAAAAGGATCATATAATCCTTCTTTTTTCTGGAAAGGTAAAAAATCATAAAAGGCAGTATCATCACCGGAAAAAACCGCAGAGCTATGCCAAAGGAAAGAATTATTATCGCCCAGTATTTCCTGCCATTTTTAGCAAGCAGCAGCGCCACCAGGGTCACAAAAATGCCTATAATGTCATGCCTTGCAAAAATATAAAGCACAAAAATAACAAGCGGATTAAATACCCAGTATTTGAACACTTTCAGTTTCTTTAAAGGCTCGCCGTCATATAAAAGCCTGATGAGCAAAAACATGCTGGCAATATCAAGTGCAAGATAAGGCAGTTTAAACATGGTCAGTATCCTGTAGACATAATCCATGCTGTTAAAACCTATCCACGATGTCCATGTATCCTGATTTAAAAGAATGGATGACAGCTGCGATGCAGCAGGAAGGAAAGGTTTTATCAGGAAAAGATAACCGCTGTGAATAAGATGGGTCAGAAGCTGCTGAAAATCTGCGCCTATATTGCCTGCAAAAACAGTTTCTGCTGCTCTCTGATAGGTGGATAGTATGTCCCGCTGGAAGAAAAAAGGTATGAAAAGCATCCTTATCATTATTCCGATAAGGAAATATTTATACATGGACATAGAAAGCTGCCTGTCCTCGAATATTTCCTTCGTGCAGATAAAACAGCCTATTCTGTTAAAAAATCTCTTTGCTTTCATAATCTACAATATTAGCAAATAGTTGGAAATATTTTAACCAGTTTTTATTTATGTTTTTTGTTACAGTTTTTATAATTAAACACAGAATTTTTAATTCTTCTAACCAGTAAATAATCAACAGGTTGTCTGTAAATAGAAGGTTTAAAATAAAACATCTATAATGAGCTGAAATGAAGTACAATAAAATAGCTTTTAAAAGAAAATCAAAAAAGTATAATTTATATCTTAATCAAAATGTTATCCTTTAGAATATGGAAACTAAAGATAGTTATTTTATTTCAGTAATCATACCAGCATATAATGAAGAAAAGACTGTTGCCGAAATAATTGCGAAAGTTGCAGCAGTTGATTTAAATAAAGAAATAATAGTTGTTAATGACGGTTCAACTGACAGCACTCTATCAGTACTTGAGGGCATTAAAGATAAATACGGCCTTAAAATTATAAATCTTCCAGAAAACCGCGGAAAAGGCTTTGCTATTCGCAAGGGAATACAGAAAAGCAGGGGTGACATTATTCTTACCCAGGATGCAGACCTTGAAACTGACCCTTCAGAGTACCACAAGATACTTGAACCAATATTAAGCGGTCGGACAAAAATTGTTTTTGGCTCAAGATTCCTTGGTAAAATAAATAAAATGAATAAATTCAATTATATTGGAAACAGGCTGCTTACGGCACTGGCTAATATCCTTTACGGCATAAAAATAACGGATGAGGCCACTGTTTATAAAGTGTTCATGCGTTCAGTGCTTGATGGAATTGAACTTAAGGCAAACAGATTTGAGCTTTGCCCCGAGCTCGTAGCAAAATTTGCAAAAAGAAGGTACAAAATTATTGAAGTGCCCATATCGTTTCAGGGCCGCAGTAAAAACGAAGGCAAAAAAGTAAGGTTAAGAGACGGATTTGCAGCAATCTGGACATTGCTTAAATACAGGTTTACAGAATAATTAAGTATTTACAGAGTAATTAAAAATTTTCTAAAAACATTTATTAATTCATTCATGAATTGCAAAGACTTATTTATTGATTTGTAAGATTAATTTTTAAAAATTGCGCGAAAGACTAAAAACTTCTTTTTTTAAGAATAAATTGCTTTTGTTTTCACTTGCGGCATTTCTTGTTCCTCTTGCAGTCTATGTCTTTACACTTGAAAGAAAAGTCCTGGGCGGAGATACGACATGGTACGCAATACAAATACCCAGGATGTATGTACTTGTACCGACCGGATATCCAACATTTTCGCTGATCGGCAAACTTTTTTCAGTAATACCCCTGGGAGAACTTGCTTTCAGACTAAACCTTATATCAGCAGTATTTGGCTCGCTGACAATACTGTTTTTATTTTTAGCAATTAACAGGTTCATAAAATCAGAGATCATAAGCCTTGCCGCATCTTTCTGTTTTGCATTCCTCCCGGCCTTCTGGGGTATTGCCAACAGGCTTGAATTCGATGCGCTGAACAGCTTTTTCATTGCACTGACAATATATTTTATTGCATCATACAGGCAAAATGTAAAAAGTACTTTCACTCATGTTCAGGGTGCTGCTGACACAGGCAGGCAGCAGAAAATTGCCGGGGTTTACTTTTATCACAGTTTATTTGGAATCGGGCTCACGCTGACAAATCACCCCATTGCATTTTTTATTATGCCTGCTTTCATTGTATATCTGATTATGTTAAGCCCCCTAATGCTTAAAAGTTTTAAACGGGTATTTCTCGGCATCCTCGTTTTTTTAACACCACTTACTTTTTACATATACCTGCCAATAAGATCACTTCAGGGCTACGGAAACGCGGATACATTTAAGAAATTCTTTTATTATGTCACCGGCAGGAATACTACCGGAGCATTTCATGGAGGATTTTACGAAAAAATCAATATGGAGCAATTCAGGCTGGTCTTGTCAAGTTTCTTTGCTGCAGTATATAAAAACCTTGGAATTGCAATAATCATAATAGCTTTTGCAGGTTTTATATACCTGATTAAAAAGGAGATGAAGTTTTTAATTTTTTCGCTCCTGCTTATAATATTTAATATCACAATCATTACATTCTACCTGGGCTGGACACCTGAAAATTATACAATTGATTCACTTATAATATTTACATTTTATATTGCATACGGATTTCTTTTTATTAAAGACATTATTATCTTAATATTCAACAAAACATGCAAAAAACAGGATCGCAAAAAATATATTGCCCGGAACATTGTTATTGGCTTGGTGCTTGCCGCATTCTTTATTAATCCGTGCATGCTCTTAATTAAAAATTACAAACTCCTTGACCTTTCAAAGCCAGATGGCATATATCTTTTCTGGAACAGTGTGTTTGAAAAGGCTGAAGATAATTCATTCATATATGTAAACTCTGACTCTGCCAATGTCGGATTATTTATTGATAATTTTGAAAAACAGGATAAAAACATCAGTCTTATACGAAATAATGACAAAGACTACGGGCTGAAAAACATCCACAGGAATCTTGCTGAAGGGAAAAAAGTTTACCTTGTAGGATATGATGAGCCTCTTGCTACGCGCCTTGATATTGATTATATCTCAGCTTATTACTGGCAAAGGTCCAATGAGAAAATCCCTTTATTTGAAGTCAGGGGTGAAAAGCTCATGCTGGAAATCGAGCCGGGATTTGAAAGCAGTAATATGAAATTTGGGAGCATATTTGAGGTCAAATACAGGATAAAGAACAATAATCCGGTGCGGCTGAAAATCACTTCCATTGAACTATTGCTTCCTTCCGGCCTGAAATTTGCAGGCATGGGAGAAAAAAGTGGCATCAGCCAGCAGCCGGGGCTCTCCCGCGGCAAATATATGTGGGTCAAAGACTACTATGTTGAAGCAGAAGGCGAAATAGAGATGATAATTAAACTGAGGGCTCAGGAACCCGGACACGCTGAGATCAAATTCAGCATTACTTCCCAGGATATTTACATGGATGCCCCTCAGGTTTCAATTGAAATTGAAAATTAATACAGATTTATTTGAAAGCATCTTTGCTTTATATGAATTAAATAATATATGAAATATCAGGTCTATAATAAAAAAGAAATGGTAAATCTAAACTCAGGAAAATTCAGGAGTTTTTTCCTTAAGTATAAGCTGTTATTTTTCTCATTTGTATCATTTGCTGCTCCGTTCTCCATTTACGCTGCAACGCTTGAGCCAAAACTTGTCGGTGGGGACACAAGCTGGTATGCGACTCATGTGCTTAAAATGATAGTGCTTGTTCCGACAGGATACCCCTCTTTTTCCATCGCAGGCAAGCTTATCAGCTTTCTGCCGGTAAAAGACTTAGCTTACAGGCTCAATCTTCTTTCAGCGGTCTTCGGAGCGCTGACTGTACTTTTTATTTTTCTTGCAATAAACCTGGCAATAAAAAATGAGGTATTGAGCCTTGCAGCTTCTCTGGCGCTGGCATTTACAATTTCTTTCTGGTCACTGTCAAACCGCTTTGAGATGGATACAATAAATACTTTCTTTCTTGCCCTGATCCTTTATTCTGCATTTTTATACAGAGAAAAACCTGACAGGAAGCATCTTTATTTTGCTTCAGCCTCAATGGGGCTTTTTTTAACAGACCATCCAATTGCATTGTTTGTAATGCCTGCAATGCTGATTTACATAGTCATAATAAACCCGAAAATATTTAAAAGCATAAGAGCTGTGCTGCTTGGCATATTATTTTTTGCAGTTCCGCTGGGACTCTATGCATGGCTTCCAGTCCGCTCATGGATGGGATATGGCTCTGTAAAAACTGCAAGGGATTTCCTGCTTTATATAACCGGCAGGTATTCTTCAGGCGAAGTGCACGGCGGCAGCTTCGGGGATAAAAGCCTTAATGGAGTGCTCATTGTCATTAAAGAGTTTTTCCAGATAATCTTTAAAAATTACGGGATTTTCCTGATTGTCATCGCCTTTGCAGGTCTTATATACTGTTTTGTGAAAAATTACAAATTTGCAATCTGCGCATTAATTGCAATAATTTCAAACTTTTTAATTATAAGTTTTTATATAGGCTGGGCACCTGAAAACCATGTGCTTGACTCCATTCTGATGGTCAGTGTGTTTACAGGCTATGGCTTCCTGCTAATATATGACACAGTGAAGCGGGCTTATAAAAAAACTGAAAAACTAAAGATTTTAAAAATCATAGTGACTGTAATTATGCTGGCTGCTTTTATGGCATTGCCGGCGCTTATGGCATTTAATAATTATGAAGCTGCAGACAATTCACAGGTTGAAGATATATATATTTTCTGGGACAAAATCTATAAGACAATTGAACCCGGTTCATCGCTTTATGTGGCTTCTGCTTCTGCAAATATCGGTCAGTACATAGGAATATTCGAGCAGCCGGACAAAAAAATCAATTTTATACTAAATAAAGATAAAGCTTATTCGGTTGATAATATAAAAAAGGACATGGCTCAGGGACGAAAAGTATATTTTGCTGGAATAGAAGACTGGCTGGTGCCTAACTTTAATATTGAACCATTAATGAATTACTACTGGCCAAGATTTAATGAAAAAATCTATCTTTATCGCCTCACTGGTGAAAAAGCCCAGTTTACAGTAACCGGAAAGGTGCAAAGCCGGCAGATAAAATATGGACAGAGCTTGACCATAACTTATGAGATAAAAAACAGCAGTAAAAACAGTGCAGATATTTCCTCACTTGAATTAGAGTTGCCGCAGAGCTTAAAATACGCTGGAATCACCCAGAGCAGCCAGATAAATATTGACCCGGCATTAAGCCGTGGAAAACTTATGTGGGTAAAAACTTTCACCGTAGAGCCTGGCAGCCCGCTGGTGCTGGTGTTCTCGGCAAAAGCAGTAAAAGCTGGTGAGGGGAAGATAATGTTTCGCGCATCTTCACAGGACTTTTATTTTGAAGCAGAGCCATTAGATATCACTGTGACAGAATAGCTGCTTTAACAGTCTGATTGCTTTGACACATTAGCGGGCAGTAATGAATTTGCTGCTTTGAAGAATTGACTGCTCTGGCGGTTTGCTAATTTTGACGGATTAGCAGGCAGTAAATACTATGCCCCAACTTATACGACCATTAATTACCTTTAATCACATTGGATGAGTATTCCATTGTCTTTTTGGGGCCGCTTTTAAAGAGGTGGTAAAAAAACCTCCTTATAAGATAGCCTGCGCTTCTGCGGTTGCCGGAAGAGCCTGAAAAAGTGCCGCCCGGGCGCATCATGGAAGCTTCAATATCCGGCATGCTGCTTTGTGTATGTATCTGGTCAGCACGAAGTTTTTTGCGAACGGCGCTTGAAACCGGGTCCATGCAGAAACTTATCAGGGGGGCGCACACTTTTTCCCATGTATATCCAGAAGCAACTTCAGGCACCTTTTTTTTACACTCCTGATAGAAATTTTTGTCCTGCGCCATTTTAAGAATAGCATCTGCAAGCCCGCTAATGTCTTTTGAGGCAACAGTCAGGCCAAGGCCCTCATTTTTAACAAGCTCGCTTAAGCTGTCGCCCTCGGTGGAAATCACAGGCAGCCCTGTCCACAGATAATCAAGGATTCTTGTCCGGAATGCAAAACGTGTTTCAATATGCTCTGGATGAGTTATTATGCCGATATCTGACTCAAGAAAATAATCCTGCCTGGCATCATAGTCCACCCAGTCAAAATTAAAAAACACACTTTTACCCGTTAACCCTAATTTGTCTGAAAGCGCAACTGTATCATTTACCAGCGAGAGCTCCTTAACCTGCGGATTTGGGTGTTTGATGCCAAGGAAAAACAGTTTTATGTCGCTTCTTCTGCCAGCGACTTTTGCCATTGCCTTTATAAGAGTAAGAGGGTCAAACCAGTTATAAATCCCTCCGCCCCATATTATTACAAAATCACCTTTATCAATTCCGGTGATGACTCCCTTAAGGACATTTTTAGTGTGCACCGGTTTTTGTGAAGGCAGGCCGAAAGGCACCACATTTATTAATTTCCTCATTGTGGGATCCTGATTGTAAGAGCATGGATTGACCCTGTTAAGTGCTGCAAGCATGCCCATCCAGAAATCTCTCTGTCGC
>MWAX01000141.1 GCA_002068775.1 Actinobacteria bacterium ADurb.Bin346
ATTCCTAACCATCTTATCGAAACAGATATTGAGAGATTTCCCGGGTTTCTTCAAAAATACAGTAAAACGCTTACAGGCAGATCAGTCCTTGTAAAGAAAGCAGAAATATACCCGATTGAATGTGTTGTCAGGGGTTATATCACCGGCTCAGGGTGGGAAGAATACAAAAAAAATGGTTTTATTGGTGATATTAAACTGCCCGCTGGCTTGAAAAATTGTGAGAAATTTCCGGAACCGCTGTTTACTCCGACTACAAAAGCGGAGACAGGCCATGATATGCCGCTTAGCCTGAACAAGGCAAAAGCAAAGTATGGCAGCGAGCTTGTTGAGACTTTAAAGAAAAAAAGTATTGAGCTTTACACTAAAGCAGCAGATTACGCTTTTAAAAAAGGAATTATAATCGCAGATACAAAATTTGAATTCGGCCAAATAAGGGAAGGCATTATTCTTGCAGACGAGGTGCTCACCCCTGATTCTTCAAGATTCTGGCCGCTGGATGAATATGAGCCGGGCAGACAGCAGGGGAGTTTTGATAAGCAGTTTGTCAGGGATTATTTGCTTGGAACAAACTGGGACAGAAACTCTGTCCCGCACAAACTTCCGCAGGATATAATCTTTAAGACTTCTCAAAGGTATATAACTGCGTATGAAAGACTGGTGGGGAAAAAATTTGATGAAAGTACATGTGATCCCAAGTAACAGGTTTGAAGAGGCAGATGTTATTGAGGTAAACCTCAAAAAGTGCGTCTGTGCAGTGATTGATACCATAAGAGCAACTTCTACAATAATTACAATACTTGGCTGCGGTGGAGAAAAAGTCATTGTAGCAAGGGATAAAAAGGAAGCTTTCTTTTTAAGGGACATATTTAAAGAAAGTATAGTTTGCGGTGAGGAGGGAGGATTGCCTCCTGAAGGTTTTGATTTTGGAAATTCTCCGCTGGAAATATCCGGTGCCCATTTAGAAGGCCGTACAGCTATTATAATGACTACAAACGGCACGCAATCAATAATCAAAGCAAAGCAGTGCCACAGGGTTTATGCATTATCCACTCTTAATATAAATGCATGCATCGATTGTGTAATTGAGAGCGCAGATAAATCAGGATGCGATATTCTGTTTCTGTGCTCGGGAGAGAAAGGCAAAATAGCTTATGATGATGTCTTTACCGCAGGCCTTGCAATAAAATATCTGCTGACAAAACCATATAACCTGGAATTTACTGATGCTGCCAAAGTCGCTCTTGCGGCTTCGCTCAGTGAATTCAATATTAAGGAAGCACTGGAAAAATCATGCAGCGCCAAATCACTGAGAGATGCAGGACTTGGAGATGATATTGCTTATATATCCAAATTGAACAGATTCAAAGCCACCCCGGTGATGTATGTCGAGAAGCTTAAAAAATACCTCGATAATTACAGCTTTAAAACAGCTGAAAATTCAAAATGGAATTATAGTGACAAACAGCAGTGCCCGGAAAATATATTTATAATGAGATAAAGCATTTTTATAAAATCATTTTGCACATTCATCAAAATGTACGAGGCCCTCTATCATTTTTACTCCTTTAGAAGAGAACCAGAAGTTATTTTCAGGATTTTCATTGCCTTCAATCACAGGATCAAGTTGGATTACGTAATTTCCAGGATTTGTAATATTATTTATCAGAACGAGCACAGTCACTGTTTCACCCGGGTTTACAACTCCCGGAAGAGTGGATCTTGATGTTCCGTCATAATCTACGAAATCGACATCCTGGCCATAATAGTGATAACCGATCCTTACAACACCCGGTCTTTCAGTTCTCCAGGGAAAGTCACCTGTATTTGTGATTTTTATAGTAATAAAATTATCCCTGTTTGTGCATAAAAATGACGGTATTGCCCCAACCATTTCAGCGCCGACAGTGGCGCTCCTGTAATCTATTTGAGGGAGCTCTGTCTTACCTCCTTCAAGTCCTGCAGTATCCTGGGATGTTTCGCCGGAAACATCCTGGTTTTTTTCTGAAGGATTTTCCACGCCAATCTTTACAGCAGACTCAGGGCCTAACAGCATTGAACATCCCGAAAAAATAAATACTGAAAAAGTGATGACAGAAAAGCATAGAAATGAAAGCATCAGGTAAAAAAACCTAGGTCTTCGTGATGAAATAAAATTATTGATTTTAAATCTGTTAGCCATTTCTCTCCTTTATGATATAAGATTGTTTCAAATTTCCCTGCATATTATAGTTGAGAATTATTATTTTTTGAATAATAGAAATAAAATTTATATAATTATTAAAATCTATTAATATCAGTTAATAATATTTGTTAATCCGGAATAATGGATTGCTGTTACCGGAATAAGATAAAGATATGGGGATATAATGACGTCACTTGAAATAGTCGGAATCGTAGCAATAGTTCTCATCTCGGCTTTTGCAATCATAGGAATAATCGTTGCAGTGCCTCTTTTCAAGCTTATTAACAAGGTAAAGTTTATGGCGGATAAATTAAGCCAGAGTCTTGTGCCGGTAGTTGAAAAACTTAATGGTACAATTACTCACCTTAACACTGAGCTCGGCTCGATAAGCGAGCTCACACAGAGCGTCAGCTCAATAGTTGAGCAGCTTGAAAAGGTCATCAGGCTTGCAAGGATTATAATAACAAACCCTATAATAAAATTGATAAGCGCCGGAGTTGGAGTTGCAGAAACAGTAAAAAAAGCCTCCTCTTCAGGCTCAAAGAAAACTTAAAACCTGGTACTTAAAATTTATTATACCTTATCATATGTCTAATTATATTAGTAAGGAGTAAAAAATGAGTCCTGAAAATAATAGAAGCTGTGCAGGATCTGTGACACTTGCGCTTTTTGCAGGTCTTGCAATTGGTGCAGTGATCGGTATTTTATTTGCGCCCAAACCCGGAAAAGAAACAAGACAGGAACTTGTTGAGAAAGGTGAGAGGTTTGTGGAACTCAGCAGAGAAAGCATTGCGGAATTTGTCGAAAAAACTAAAGATTTTGCTGAGGCAGGAAAGCAGAAAATAGAAGAGTTGAAGATTGTCGGTGAGGAAATTTGGGAAAAAGGTAAAAACAAGCTATCCGACACTGCAAAAAAAGTAAAAGATATTGTTGAAGAAAGTAAATCTGCTGCAAAAAAAACAGAGGATTATCTTTCCTGATAAAATCTCAGACAAATCCAGTAAATATTGTAAGATAAATAGTATTGTAAAATAAATAGTATTGTAAAAAAATAGTTTAATATAATAAATTCTTATCTTTATAGAAAAATAGGTCTCTGTTTATCATGTTTCCTATTTTTTTATTTTTAAAAAGGATTCTGTTTAAAATGATTGAAAAAGCAACAGCGAAGAAAATACTGAATATTTTATTAAAAAATGGGGGAGATTTTTCTGAAATATATGCACAAAAAAGGATCTCAAACAATTTAAGGCTTGAAGATGAAAAAATAGAAAATTCCAGCAGCGGATTTGAGATAGGCTGCGGCCTTCGGCTTATATCAAAGGAAAGCACCTTTTATGCTTATGTCGATTCACTGGAAAAAGATGCTCTTTTAAATGCTGCAAAAGTATTGAGTGCTGCAGTGTCTGAAAAAATAAAAGGCAGGGCTATTGATTTAAACGAAAGAAGCAGCAGGTATAAAATTAAGATAGAAAGCCATCCCTCAGACATAAAGCAACAATATAAAAAGTCTATACTTGATGAGATAAACACTTCCGCCAGGAATTACAGCCATCATATTATCCAGGTCACTGCAAATATTTCAGACCTTGAAGAAGAAGTTTTTATTGCAAATTCCAAAGGATTTTTTGCAAATGACAGTATCATTAAAGTATTTGCTGCAGTAAATGTTGTTGCTAAAAAAGGAAGCGAAATAAGGACAGGCTACAAATCACTTGCAAAAACAAAGGGTTTTGAGATTTTTAATAATAACAAAGCAGAGGATCTTTCTGCCGAAGCCTCCAGAATTGCTGTAACAATGCTTGACGCCATTGATGCGCCTGCAGGTATCATGCCTGCTGTTATTGGAAATGCTTTTGGTGGAGTAATATTTCATGAAGCATGCGGCCATGGGCTTGAAGCAGATGCTGTTATTAAAGATGCATCAGTTTATAAAAATAAGCTTGGGACAAAAATAGCCAGTGATATTGTTACGGCTGTCGATGATTCAACGCTTCCATATCACTGGGGCTCATATTCTTATGATGGAGAGGGGTTCCCTTCAAAGAAAAATATCCTGATCGAAGAAGGCATTTTAAAAGGCTATCTTTTTGACTATAAATCATCTGTAAAAATGGGTCTGGAGCAGACCGGCAACGGCAGAAGACAGTCGTACAGGGATATTCCTGTTCCGAGGATGTCAAATACTTATATTGACAAAGGTAAAGGCAGCAGAAAAGATATAATTGAATCAGTGAAAAAGGGTGTGTTTGCAAAGGAGTTTGCCGGGGGACAGGTGGATCCTGCAACTGGTGATTTTGTATTTGGCATAAGTGAAGGGTATATGATAAAAAATGGTAATATCTGTGAGCCGATCAAAGGGGCAACACTGATAGGAAATGGGCCTAAAATATTAAAAAAAATAGAGGCCATAGGAACTGATCTTGATTTTGCACCCGGATTTTGCGGAAAAGCCGGCCAGTCTGTATCAAATGAAGTTGGCCAGCCGACAGTTCTTATCAGCAGCATAACAGTAGGAGGAACTAAGGTTTAAATTGAAAAATATCATTGAGCTATGTAAAAAAGCAGCAACAGCAGCCGGCAGGAAAAATATTGATGAGTATGAAGTATTTATCGCTTCATCAATACACAATGAAATAGAGGTTTTTAATGGCAATGTTGAAAATCTTTCATTTGCAAATACAAAAGGAATAGGTTTCAGAGTTTTTAAAGAAAAAAGGATGGGGTATGCATATACTTCAAATGTATATGGTCAGGAACTGGAAAAGTGCCTGGAAAAGGCAATCGAGAACTCTAAGATAACCGGTGCTGACGATTACAACTTTCTTCCTTCAGCAAAGGACTATAATTATCCTGCAAGTGACATAGACCGTTCAATGCTTTTTTCAGAAAGAATCTACAAATATTCAACAGCAGACAAAATAAATATCGCCAAACATCTTGAGTCGATTGCGAAGAAAAAGGATAAAAGGATAAGCGGTGTAAGCGAGCTGATTTATAATGACAATATTTCTGAGATAGCAATTATAAACAGTAATGGATTTGAGGACAGCTACAGGACTTCTTCAGCTTTTATATACCTTGGATTGATTTCAAGAAGCGGGCAGGATACGTCAACGGGTGATTATTTTGGTTATGAGAGGTGCCCGCAGGACATTGATATTGAAAGTATTGCTGAAAACGCTGCCGTCCGTTCAGTGAAGCTGCTTGGTGCAAAAAAAATAAAATCTCAGTCTCTTGACCTTCTATTAGATCCGTTTGTTTCTGTCCAGTTTTTGCAGGTGATTGCTGGAATAACTTGTGCAGACGCAGTTCAGAAAGGCAAATCTTTATTTGCCGGAAAAATCGGTTCAAAAGTGTTTTCAAAAGATTTCAATATATTTGATGACGGGACACTTAAGTCAGGCATGGCTTCAAAGCCATTTGACGCTGAAGGCGTTCCTAAGGGAAAAACTGCTGTTTTTGAAAAAGGAGTCTTAAAGTCATATTTATATAATACTTACACTGCAAGAAAAGATGATACCAGATCTACAGGAAATGCATCCAGAAGTTCATACAAGACACCTCCGGAAACTGGAATATCTAATTTTTACATTGAACCTTCTAAAATAACTGTGGAAGAAATACAAAGTAAGATTACAAGAGGGTTTTATGTCATGGATATCATAGGCCTTCATTCAGGGATTAATCCCATATCAGGTCAGATAAGCGTGGGGGCAAAAGGTATTTTTATTGAAAATGGAGAAAAAACATTTCCAGTCAAGGAAGTCACTATTGCAACAGATATCCTGAGCTTTTGTTCCAGCCTTTCTGAAGTTGCAGATGACCTCAAATTTATGCCTGCTTCAGGATATGTAGGCAGCCCCTCAATGCTTTTAAACAATATTACTTTAAGCGGTATTTAATGGAAAGGATTGTATTTTGGAAATTTTAAAAGCTGCTGTGCTGGGTACAATACAGGGTTTAACGGAATTTTTTCCTGTCAGCAGTTCAGGCCATCTTGTACTGGTCCCATTTTTATTTGGCTGGGAATACATTCCCGTCTACATTGTGGTTACATTGCATTTAGCAACAGTTTTTTCTCTTGTTGCGGTCTTATACAGGGATATATGGAGAATAATAAAAGCTTTTTTTACAGGCATATTTGTAAGTAAGGTCAGGAAGGATAATCAATATTTCAGGATCTCAGTATTTATTATCATAGCTTCAATTCCTGCAGCGCTTGCCGGATTTTTGGCTGGAGACTATATTGAAAGATTCTTCTCAAAGCCTTTATTTGTGGGGATTTTTTTACTGATAACTGCAGCCCTTTTATTTTTTGGAGAGTTTGCAGGCAAAAAAATGGAAATTAAAAAAAATAATGCAGGTAAAGACAGGGAGACCGGTGCCGGGGTTTTTGAAGGGTTTTCATTCTGGAAAATAATGATTATTGGACTCGGACAGGCTGTTGCAGTGCTCCCGGGAATTTCAAGGTCCGGATCTACAATATCAGCCGGCAGGTTTCTTGGGCTTAAAAGAGAAGATTGTGTAAGATTTTCTTTTCTGCTGTCAATCCCGGTTATAATCGGCGCATTTGTATTTAAGATTGTCAGCTCAATAAACCAGATTGCAGTTTTTGATGTAAAAGCAATACTGAGTATTGTGACTGGTTTTATTTTTGCATTTGCTTCAGGTTATATCGCCGTCAGATTTCTGATAAAGTATTCTAAAACAAAGAATTTAAACTTTTTTGCCATATACTGTATAGTAATAGCAGTAATTATTTTTATTCTATCTGCAATCAGGAAAGTTTAAGGAAAGGAGAATGATAATTATATGAAAGGTATTATTTTAGCCGGTGGATTGGGTACAAGGTTATTTCCATGCACTAAAGTAACAAATAAGCATCTTCTGCCAGTGTTTAATAAGCCAATGATTTATTATCCTCTCCTAACCATGGTAAATGCGGGTCTTAAGGACATAATGATTGTGACAGGCGGTAATTATGCAGGAGATTTTCTCAGGATTCTTGGAAATGGAAGGGAATTTGGACTTAAGGATATAAGCTATACTTACCAGGAAGGGGAAGGCGGGATTGCAGATGCGCTGAGGCTGGCTGAAAATTTTGCTGAGGGAGAAAAAATATTTGTCATGCTCGGAGATAATATAGTTGAAGATGATATAAGTGAAGATATAAAAAAGTTTGAAAAGCAAAAGGAAGGTGCGGGAATATTTTTGAAAGAAGTGCCGGATCCTGAAAGGTTTGGCGTTGCGGAAATAAAAAATGGCAAAGTTTTAAACATTGAAGAAAAACCAAAAAAACCCAAAAGCAATTATGCTGTTTGCGGCCTCTACCTTTATGACAACAGAGTATTTGATATTATAAGAGAGCTGAAACCCTCGGGCAGGGGAGAGCTTGAAATAACAGACGTAAATAATGTCTATATAAGAAAAAATATAATGACATATTCCATGATCAACGGGTGGTGGACCGATGCCGGTACTTTTGAGTCATTGTTAAAAGCAAGTAATCTTGTAGCCGGAAAAGAAGGATTCTGCTTTTAAAAGATTTCAATTCTTTCAGAAAGACAGAAGTAGCATTTTGTTATTTTTAATCTGCCTTTCCAGCTATTATCTGACATTGCATATAACCAGGTATAATCCTTATAATTAAAGCTTTTCGAAGCTTTATGGTTTATTTTATTTTTAGTATTAAATGATTTCGTGCTTGCGGCATCTTTTATGCAGTAATCCTCCATGTTTTTTTCCGGATTTTGCAATATTATTGCATTACCTTTTTCTTCAGCATAACCGATAAATTTTTCTTTATTTCCGCAATTTTTGCATATATACATTGATTTTCCTTCCTTAAGAATAAATAAAAATAATAATCTAAAACAAGGCGAAGCTGTAAATATTAATAATATTAATTAATAATATTATCGTAAAATACATTTATATTATAACACTTATCAACAGGTTATCAACATATAATTTATAATTCCCGGTATATTATAATTGCCTGCTTTTTTTGTTTGACTTAAAATAATGCCTTTGATAATATCAGTAAAAGTGCCCCGGATATCCGGGTATTTTATAAACTAGAGATTTGATAGGAGCAATTTAAATGTCAGAAGGAATTATACATCTGGACAATTCCAATTTCGATGCTGAAATTTCAAAACCAGGCACACCAATACTCATTGACTTCTGGGCTGTCTGGTGCGGACCATGCAAGATGATCGCACCGGAACTTGAAAAACTTTATGATGAAAAAAAAGATTCCATACGTATTGGAAAATTAAATGTTGATGAGAACAGAGAAATAGCTATCAGGTACGGAATAACAAGCATTCCAACGCTTTTATTATTTAAAGATGGCCAGATTGCAAAAAAAATTATTGGTGCAATGCCAAAAGATAAAATATTATCTGAAGTATCAGCATTTCTTTAGTGGTCCATTACCCGGTTAGCGGACGGATTCAAGTGAGCCAGATCTTTATTGGAACTTCAGGCTTCAGTTATGATGACTGGAAAGGCAATTTCTATCCCGACGGGGTAGAAAGCATGGATTACCTTTATTTTTACAGCAAGTCTTTTAATACCGTAGAGATAAATTTTACATATTACCGCTTTCCGGGTAGTTCAGTTTTTTTTGGAATGTGTGAGAAAATTAGAAATGCCGGCACTTTTGTTTTTTCTGTAAAAGCAAATAAGATTTTCACACATCAGCGTGATTATACGCTGACTGATGCAAGGAATTTTACTGATGCGCTTAAGCCCCTTAAGGATAATGCACGGCTTGGAAGCATATTATTCCAGTTTCCATACAGCTTCAGGTGCTGCAGTGAAAATCTCGGATATCTTGCAGCGCTCAGTGAAAGTTTTTCCGGCTATGATATATGCGTTGAATTCCGCAATGTTTTATGGCTTAAAGAAAAAGTATTAAAAGTAATGCATGATTACAATATTGGTTTCTGCAATGTCGATGAGCCTCAAATTTCAGGTCTTTTACCTCAGACTGATATTTGCACTTCAGAAACCGGCTATTTGAGGTTTCATGGCAGGAACAGCATGAGCTGGTGGAATAATGAAAAAGCATACCAGAGGTATGACTACATGTACAGCATGCTGGAGCTTAAAGAATGGATACCAAAAATGAAAAATATAACCGCAAGCTCAAAAAAAACTTTTGTTTACTTTAATAACCATTATAAAGGCAAAGCAGCTAAATCTGCTCTCATGTTTCTTGATATCCTCAAGACTGAAAACATTTATACTTCACAAAATTAATCTTATTATATAAAATCTATGAGTAATTTTTTTGTAATTTTCTCCCGGGAAGAGGTAGCGGCAGTTGATGTTTAAAAAAGTTGATAATAATGTGAATCTTGTAAAACTGGAGGAAGGCATACTCCGGTACTGGCGAAATAATAATATTTTTGAGAAATCTCTTAAAAAAACAAGGAATGGAAAAAAATTTATATTTTATGAAGGTCCTCCGACCGCAAATGGTGAGCCCGGGGTACATCATGTCCTTTCAAGGGTTTTTAAGGATATTTTTCCCCGCTATAAAACAATGAAGGGGTTTTTCGTAAACAGAAAAGCAGGATGGGACACGCACGGTCTTCCCGTAGAAATTGAGATAGAAAAAAAACTTGGCATAAATTCAAAAAAAGAAATAGAAAAAATAGTCATTGAGAAGTTTAACAGACTCTGCAGAGAAAGCGTAATGAAATATGAAGCCGAATGGAAAAAAATGACTGAGAGAATCGGTTTCTGGATCGATATGGACAATGCTTACTTTACCTTTAAAAATGAATATATAGAAACTATATGGTGGATACTGAAAACTCTATGGGGTAAAGACCTCCTTTATGAAGGGTATAAAATAGTCCCGTATTGTCCAAGATGCGGCACTGCATTATCCTCACATGAGGTTGCTCTCGGCTATAAGGATGTAGAAGACTATTCTATCATTGTGAGATTTCCGCATGCAGAGATGAATGATACATTTTTTCTTGTCTGGACAACGACTCCGTGGACACTGGTATCAAACGTTGCATGTGCAGTTAGCCCTGAGGCGACTTATGTGATAGTTTTAAGTGATGATAAAAAATATATACTTGCAGAGGACCTGTTGGGGAGTGTGTTTACAGATATTGAAAACTGTAAAGTGCTGAAAAAAATAAAGGGCAGAATGCTCATTGATTCAAAATATTGTCCTGTTTATAAAAATACTGATTCTGAAGGTACTTTCAGGATCATATCCGGAGATTTCGTTTCCACGGAAGAAGGTACAGGCATCGTTCATATTGCGCCCGCTTTTGGTGAAGATGATATGAGAGTCGGCAGAGCAAACAAACTGCCAGTTGTCCAAATGGTAGATGAAGAGGGTAAGTTTAAACCCGAAGTAGAAGCTTTTGGCTCCTTGTCGATTGAAGAAGCCAACCCTATGATTATAGAAGACCTTAAGCGCCGCGGTCTTTTATTTAAAGTCTGGAAATTTGAACATTCATATCCTTTCTGCTGGAGATGTGAAAAGAAGCTTATGTACTATGCAAAAAAGAGCTGGTACATAAAGACATCACAGATAAAGCAGCAGCTTATTGATTCCAATGAAAAAGTCAACTGGTATCCTGACCATATAAAATATGGCAGATTTGGTAACTGGCTTGAAAATAATGTTGACTGGGCATTAACCAGGGAAAGATACTGGGGAACACCCTTGCCTATCTGGGTATGTAAAAACGGTCACATGCATTGCATTGGGAGCATAAAAGAGCTGCAGGAAAAAAATGAAAATGTCCCTGCAGACATTGATCTTCACAAACCTTATGTTGATAGAATAAAAATAAAATGTGATAAATGCGGTGAAAAGATGGTGAGAACACCTGAGGTCATAGATGTGTGGTTTGATTCAGGCTCCATGCCTTTTGCACAATACCATTATCCTTTCGAAAATAAAGAAATCTTTATACAGAATTATCCTGCTGATTTTATATGTGAAGCAATCGACCAGACAAGAGGGTGGTTTTACACAATGCTGACTATATCGACACTTCTGTTTGGCAGATCTTCTTATAAAAATGTGCTTTGCCTGGGACTTATAAATGATGAATTCGGCCAGAAAATGAGCAAGTCAAAAGGCAATGTCGTAAGGCCATGGGATGTATTGAATAAACAGGGGGCAGATGCCCTCAGGTGGTATTTCTTCACAGTTGTCTCCCCATGGAATGCTAAAAATTTTTCAATCAAAGCCATTGATGAAGTTATAAGAAAATTTCTCCTTACGCTTTGGAATACATATTCTTTTTTTGTAATTTATGCAAATATTGATAATTTTTATCCTGAAGATTACAAGCTTGATGTAAAAGAAAGAACTGAAATTGACAGATGGATAATATCAGAATTAAATAAGACTATTGATAAAGTAACTTCTTTGCTTGATGATTTTAATGTAACTGACAGCGGAAGGCTGATTGAATCATTTGTCGACGATCTCTCCAACTGGTATGTAAGACGAAGCAGGAGAAGGTTCTGGAAAAGCGAAAATGATAATGAGAAAATAAGTGCTTATTTGACACTTTTTGAATGTCTGTTAACTGTTTCAAAGCTTGCAGCCCCATTTATCCCATTTATCAGCGAAGAGATATATCAAAATCTTATAAATGGCATTAAATCACGATGTGAAAGCGTGCACCTTGAGAATTATCCTGCTGCAGATAAATCACTGATAGATGAAGATCTGAGTTTTAAAATGAATGTGATAAGGAAAATAATAGGTCTCGGAAGATCGGTCAGAAGCAAAATAAATATAAAAACAAGACAACCTCTAAAGTCGATTAAAATTTATTTCGACTCAGATCCCAGAAAAAAAGAAGCCTGCATTTATTTTCAGAACATTATTCTGGAAGAATTAAATATAAAGAAAATGGAGCTTATTGATAAGCTTGAGCACATAGTCCTTTACAATATTAAACCGAATCTAAAGTCCCTTGGGCCCAAATACGGTGCAATGCTTCCTGAAATAAAAAATGCGCTGCAGTCTGAAAATCCGGTGCAGGTTGCGCTTAAAGTAAAAAATAATAAAAATGTGAACATTAACATAGGCGGCAGTCAGCTAGAATTGCTTCCTGAAGAAATAATTGTTGAAATCAGCAGCCTTGAAAATATAAGCGCTGAAAGCGACGGAGAATATACAGTTGGAATAAGTGTTGAAATTACAAAAGAGCTGCAGGATGAAGGATTCTGCAGGGAACTTGTCCATCAGATACAAAATATGCGGAAAGAAGCAGATTTTAAGATAGAGAATACGATATTTACTTCAATTGAATGCAGTGAAAATTCATGGAAAATAATTGAAAAGTACAGTGATTATATAATGAGAGAGACACTGACAGAACATCTTGGGAAAGGGCTCACTGATGATATGTTCAAAAAAGAAATCAGAGTGAATGGACAGAAAATCAAAGCAGGTATCAGGGTAGCCGGGAGCATAGTTTAAAAATGGCAAAAAATTTATCAAATAAAATATTAAATGTGATTTTTTCAATCAGCGCAGTTTTAATTCTGGCTCTTGACCAGTTTACAAAATATTTTATCAACAAACAGCCCGGTGAAATATTTCCAATAGAAATTATTCCAAACCTCTTTTATATCTCCAGAGTGACAAATACAGGAGCAGCTTTTGGACTTTTCCAGGATAAAACAAATGTTTTTATTATTATTTCAATAATTGCAATAATACTTATTATAATATTAAAAATAAAACTTAATCTTCCATCTGTTTTTTATAACCTGGGGCTAGGCTTTATTCTTGGCGGTGCAGCCGGAAATCTTGTGGATAGACTCATTTTTTCAGGGCAGGTCACGGACTACCTGCACCTTGAATATTTTGCAGTATTTAATGTGGCAGACAGTTTTATCGTAATTGGTTTTGGAATAATGCTTATAATAATTATTAAGACCTTCTTTAAAAAAGAGCCGGCAAAAGAAATTGATCAGGAAAAAAAATAAGAATATATCTTTTCAGGCAAATGAAAATGATGTATACGAACGCTTAGACAACCTTATTGTAAGAAAAATACCGGGACTTTCCAGAAGTTATATACAGAAACTGATAAATAATAAATTTGTTTTAATTAATGGATTTCCTGTAAGTAAAAATTACAGGATAAAAACAAGTGACCTGATTGAAATACCGGATATTGATGCCTGCAAACCGGCAGATGAGCTTGTACCGCTGGAAAAAAGTTTAAAAATAATTTATGAGGATAGCAATATATTAGCAATATCCAAGGAGCCCAAAATGTCTGTCTACCCGGCTGCAGGCAACAACATGTTTACACTTGCAAATGCAATAGTTTTTTATTTAAAAAAACAGGCAGAGATATTTGAAGATTCTTTAAGACCAGGCATAGTGCACAGGCTTGATAAGGACACTTCCGGTATAATACTGATAGCAAAAGATAAGGCAACGCAGCTCAAATTGTCAGCACTTTTTCATGACAGGAAAATCAGCAAGTGTTATTATGCTCTTGCCTGGGGTAATTTTAATGAAGAAAAAGGGCATATAGACCTTCCTATTGGACGCTCGAAGACAGACAGGAA
>MWAX01000142.1 GCA_002068775.1 Actinobacteria bacterium ADurb.Bin346
TACAGCTTGACCAGAGATTTGACAGATGGACATAATTCTTCAGGAATTCATTAAAAATTCTCTTGCCTTGTCTAAATATTCTTCAGCAAGGTTCTTTCTGCATAAAAGCAGATACAGGACATGGAAATATTCCTTCATCGAAATATACAATTATTGCCTTAAGCTCCAGCAGTTGCTTCAGGATTATAGTGTAAAATCAGGCGATAAGGTGATTTTAAAGGGCATCAGCAGACCTGAATGGGTTGTTGCATTCCTCGGATGCATTCTTTCAGGGGTAGTGGTCGTGCCTCTTGATGTAAAATCTGCACCAGGTTTTGACATCAAGGTTTTAAATAAAGTGAAGGTACGGGCAATTATCTGCGACAGCCCTGAAATATTTCAAAGCTTCCTGGAAAATGACAATATGGCAAGCATTTTTCTTGACGGACTATTTGAAAAACTGCAGGAAATAAACACTGTAAAATCAGAGCTTTATCATAAAAATGCAGCCTTCAGCAGTCCGGAGCCGGAAAGTCTTGCAGAAATAGTATTTACATCTGGTACAACAACAGAGCCAAAAGGAGTGGAAATCACTGTAGGAAATATCCAGGCAAGCCTTGGATCGGTAATCTCTGTGATGAATAAATACTCAGGAATATTTAAAATGATGCATAACCCTAAAATACTCACAATGGTGCCATTAAGCCATATGTATGGGCAGCTTATCGGTATATTTACGCCGATGATCATTAATTCATCCATTGTTTTTACAGATGATATAAGCCCAAAAAGCATAATGAAAACCATCAGGGAAGAAAAAATATGGATAATAGGTACGCTCCCAAAAATGCTGGAAATGATAAAAGACTATATTGTGGAAAAATACAGGCTGGATACACCGGGATTTATAAATACATATAAAAAAATGAAAGAAAAAAAGTGGCAATTAAGGTTAATGCGGTTTATGCCGCTGCATTTCAGGATAGGCCCAAGGCTGGTTGCAATAATGGTCGGAGGCGCTGTGCTTGACCGCAAGCTGGATGAATTTTTCAGGTGCCTTGCTTATGCAATTTTTCAAGGCTATGGCCTGACTGAAGCAGCCCCGCTTATAACGATTTCTGACCCTGTGGGAAGTGTCGCAGGCTCCATAGGAAAATTGCTTCCCGGACAGGAAGTCAAAATAGTTAAAGGTGAATTATTTGTAAGAGGGGCAAATATCAGCCGAGGTTATTTCAGGGATAAAGCTAAAACAGAATCAGCGTTTACTGATGGCTGGTTCAGGACAGGGGATTATGCCGAGGTTGACGCAGCAGGCAATTACTTTTTTAAAGGCAGGGAAGATGGAGTCATTGTACGAAAAGACGGATTGAATGTTTTTCCTGAAGATATTGAAGAAGTGTTAAAAAATGATAAAAGGGTGAAAGATTGCGCTGTTTTGGGAATAGATGAAAAGGAGGGTCAATTAATTGCAGCGGCTCTTATACTAAAAGAAAAAACTGGAGCCAGCGTAAAAGATATAATTGAATCTGCAAATAAAAAATTAACGCCGTACCAGAGAATAGACAGATTTTTCATATGGAAAGAAGAAGATTTTCCGAGGACCGCAACACTGAAAATCATTAAAAAAGCTGTCGAATCTGAAATAAAAAAGGCAATTAAAAAAAGCGGCAGGCAAAATGAAGCTGCAGATATTCATGCCGGAGGAGCTTCAAAAAAGCTTCTTTTTGCGCTTGACAGACTTAAAGGAAAAAAGTTAAGGCCCGAATATAAACTGGAGGATGACCTTGGGCTTGATTCTCTTGAAATTATGGAACTTTCTTCAGAAATAGAAGATAAGTATGATATTGAACTTGACAGTTCAGCAATCACAAAAGACACAACAATTGAAGAAATCCGGTCAATAATCAGCAATCCACCGAAGGAAATAAAAGAAATGCCTTTTTTCACTTTTCCGTACTGGAAGATTGCAGTGTTTATAAGAACAATATTCCAGTATTTTATGATGCCATTCATTTTTATCATTTTCAGGCTGAAAGTCTATGGTGTTCAGAACCTTGCTGATATTAAGGGCCCAGTGGTTTTTGCTGCAAACCATAGCAGCAATCTTGATGCTTTCGCAGTCCTTTTTTCACTTCCCCGCAGGCTAAGGGCAAAAGTCACGGCACTGATGTCCATTGAACATCATTTCCAGAATTTTTTTTACAGAAAGGGCAATATTTTCAGGCGTGCAGTTGAAGCAGCCGGTTTTTATTTACTTGTAAACCTTGCAGTAAATGCCTGTCCTTTATCAAGGACACATGGATTTTCAAGGGTTCTAAAAAACACGGGAAAACTAATAGACAGGGGATGGTCTATCCTTATTTTCCCTGAGGGCGGCGTGACTGCCGATGGAAAAATCAGGAATTTTGAACCGGGTGTAGGAATAATTGCCGGCGATATGAAAATACCGGTTGTGCCTGTGAAAATATCAGGCATTTACAATCTGTTGAGAAATGGGATACTGCCGTGGGGACACAGGCCGAGATGGCCTCTTGTAACAGTTTCTTTTGGAAAACCACTACTATTTAAGAATAAAAACTATTATGATATAGCAATAGCTATTGAAGATATAATCAGAAACCAGTTATAATAAATTTTTAAAATACCAGTTTTATTTTTTTGATTTATTAACTGCATTTAGACAGGAGATTAAAATGACAGAGAGACTGCAAATTTATAAATGTGAAATTTGTGGAAACATTGTTGAGATGCTTCAGGGCGGAAAGGGCGAGCTCATTTGCTGCGGCCAGCCTATGAAGCTTTTCAAGGAAAACACAATAGATGCATCTGTTGAAAAACATGTGCCAGTGGTAAGCAGAGAAGGAAGCAATATAAATGTAAAGGTTGGAAGCGTTGCGCACCCGATGGAGGAAAGCCATTATATCCAGTGGATTGAAGTTGTTTCAGGCGATAAGGCTTACAGAAGGTTTCTTAAGCCCGGTGAAGCGCCGGAAGCAGATTTCTGCATTGAAGGAAAAGATATGACAGTGCGTGAATATTGCAATATCCATGGATTGTGGAAAAGCTGAAAATATTTAAAAACACAGCAGTAATCCATAAATAATCCAAATAATTAAAAAAGACGATTCTAATAAATACTCTGGAGGTTATTTATGAATGATAAAGAAATAAAAAAGGGCATAATATATGTCGGCGCAAATGATGCGGAAAGAAGAATATTCGATGAACTCATAGAACTTCCTGACGGGACGACTTATAACAGCTATCTGGTTTCAGGTAGCGAAAAAACAGCCCTTATTGATTCTGTTGACCCGTCAAAAAAGGATATTCTGCTGTCAAACCTCAAAGCTGCAGGGATAAAATCCATTGACTATGTGGTCTCACAGCATGGCGAGCAGGACCATTCAGGGTCAATCCCCGATGTTCTTGCTGCATACCCGATGGCTAAGGTAGTGACGAACTCAAAATGCAGAGGCGAGCTTGCAGACCTTCTTATGATAAAAGAGGATAAGTTCATAACAATAGAAGACGGAGGAGAAATCTCGCTTGGTGACAAAACGCTGAAGTTTTTTTTCACTCCATGGGCTCACTGGCCCGAAACATTTGTGACTTATATTCCTGAAGACCGCATGCTTTTCACATGTGATTTTCTCGGCTCACACTATGCAACAGAAAATCTCTATGCGCAAAGTAATGATGAAATATTAATACCTGCAAAAAGATATTATGCAGAAATAATGAGCCCTTTCAGGAGCATGATCAGAAAAAATCTTGAGAAAATAAAAGTGCTTGATGTCGATATCGTTGCCCCAAGCCATGGTCCGCTTCATAAAGGAATGGATTTTATAACAGGATATTACAGCCAGTGGGCATCAGATGATGTAAAAAATGAAGTAACTATCGCATATATTTCAATGCATGGCAGCACTGGTAAAATCACAAGGTATTTTATAGAATCACTGGAAAAAAAAGGAATGAAAGTGCATGCCTTTAACCTTGCTGACGCTGATATAGGTGACATTGCCATGGCGCTTCTTGATTCTGCAACAGCAATCATTGGCTCGCCTATGGTGCTTGCAGGACCACATCCAAAAGCAATATTTATCGCATATCTGTTAAAGGCGCTCAGGCCTAAAACCAGGTTCCTTTCAGTAATCGGCTCATATGGATGGGGCGGAAAGCTTGTAGAGCAGCTTGCAGAAATGCTTGGGAGCCTTGGCGCTGAAATAATTGAGCCGGTGCTTGTAAAAGGTTACCCAAAAGAAGCAGATTTTAAAATGCTTGATGAGCTTGCTGAAAAAATAAGAGCAAAGCATCAGGAGCTGGGGCTGTCTTGAAAGAGTCTTTAATCATAGGAGGCTGCCAGCTCGAAGAATTATATGATAAATATAATGACAGGGGGTTTGTTCA
>MWAX01000143.1 GCA_002068775.1 Actinobacteria bacterium ADurb.Bin346
GATAACACAATTGCTGCCTTTTATTTTCCTGACGGTTTTTATAACTGCTTCAATAAAGAGGGGATGGGTTGTAACAGCCAGCGACTGGTCTGTTGGCGAGAGAAGGTTTGGCTTTAAAAGAATGCGCCCGGCATCTTTAATGGCTCTGTAAAACCCGCTGAGGGCCATAAAGATATCATCAAGAACTCCTGACAAAATTTCAGGGTCATAACTTCTGCATCTTTTAATTACAACAGTGCTTATATTGTTATTTATAAGTGTTTCGGGCTCTGCATATTTCATTTATCTGTTTCTTCTTATTCGAAATTTATACCTGTTTATGAAAAAACTGTCAATTAACAAATTATGGTTTAACAAATTACTATTTAACAGTTGAAAGATTTGCATTTATTTAAGTATAATATAAGAACCATTATTGTTAATGGTATTTTTTAATCTAGTAAGGAGAAAACTGAAATCATGTCGGCGAAAAAGCATTTTACCGCTGAAGAGGCAAAAGCAGTTGGTGAAAAACTTGGTATTGACTGGAGCAAATTTGATGTAGAGCAGTTCAGAATGGGAATGGATGTTGAACTGGAGCATGGAAAAGTTGATGCTGAAACAAATGTCACCAATGATGACCCGCTATTAACTGGTAAGATCGCTCTTGCACACCTGAATGAGTTTCCTGATTATTATGACCGCCTTTACGAAATGGAAGAAGAGGCTGAAGAATTCTGGAACATCAAGGAGTAAAGTTAAGATATAATATTTATTTTTAATCTAATCTTAGTTTTACATAAAATAAGCGCAACTGCTGCAGTTGCGCTTATTTTAATGATATTTCAATGCTGAATATGAACCGGATAAAACCTGTTTAACTAAAAATACTCTTATTACATAATACTCTTATTACATGCCACACGCCACATGCCTGAGGCCAGTCTGCAGCAAAAGCCTACTGAAGCTCGAGGACCTGTGCATATGCCTGCGGCGCTATCTCACTTACAAAAGAGACTCTGGGAATGTTATAGAAATCAAAATTCGCAAGATTGCTCACTCCTCCGCCTGCAAGAAGCGCGCCCCTGTATCCGGTTGAACCAAGAAGTCCAAGTACCTCACCCGAATAAGCCCCGTGGGGCCATGCTACAAAAATGCATGGTTTTCCCGTATTGATTTCTATATCGCTTTTGGATTGGGCAAGCTCCATCCGTGCGTCTTCAACAGGTATGTTGCTTATTATCCTGTGGCTCCAGGTGTGAGACTGAAACTCACACCCGTATTTGCTCATTACTCTTATTTCCGGCCATATAAGCATTGCTCTCCGCGGTATATTGTCATTTCCATAATCAAAATCGTTCAGGCGTCTGTTTGCTTCCTTGTCCCCGATCATGCCGGTGATCAGAAATATTGTCATCTTGTAACCATATTTCTTAAGTATTGGAAAAGCATTCACATACATGCTCTGATACCCATCATCTGCGGTTATAATAACCGGTTTTGGCGGCAGGGGCTTGCCCTTGTCAAAATGGTTTACAAGGTCAAGAAGAGTTATTGTCTGATATCCATATGACTTGAGAGTTCCGCATAAATAATCGAATGCGCCATTGCTTATTTCATATCTTCCGGATGGCGCCGGCTCAATGCCATGCAGCAGTATTACCGGCAGCTTACCCGTAGTGACCTGGATAACTGGCATTGCTGCTCCCGGGTCAAGTTTGCCTGCAATGATGCCATATGTGCTGCAAAGTTTTTTAAACTCATCTGAGTTGACAAAACCGGCAAGCACAAACTGTCTTGAATAACCGGAGTTTAAAAGGCCGAGCCAGTTTGAAAATCCTCCGGCATCCGGCTCCCTGTTAAAAAATGCTCTGTAAAGAGTTGATACATAATCTTCGTTTGAAGTGTTTTTTGCAGTAAATTCCTGGCTGAAAATAAAGCCTTCTGCAACTTTTGCCCCGGTCGTCTTTTTTGAAAGCAGTTTTCCGACCCATATGCTGAGTCCTTCTTCATCAGGCATTCTGTCAAGGCACAGCTGGTAAAATCTTGTAACAAATTCTGTCACCTGTGTCCTGGAATCAGCAAACAGGGAAGAGCTTCCAATAGAAAAAACTACAGAAAACACAATGGCAGCTATAAGCAGATACAGTATAAATTTTTTTGATAACAGTTTTATCAATTTTGCTCCTTTATATAATTTTTCTCAGATGTTATGAAATATATTTTAAACATTATGACAAATGTATATTTTATAAAGAAAATCAAATTTTATCATAAAATGAATAGAATTTTATCTCTTGTGCTTTTAAGCATTGGAGATAAAATTTACCATAGTATCAGCAAATATTAATGATTTCTGTTTAAAACTAAGTGTTCAATCCTAATTGCTTTATTCTCTCTAAAGTTATTTCCCTGTAATCACTGATGACAATATCTGCAATTTTAAGCTCAGATGCTGAATATGTATTGACTATTGCAATGCATGTCATACCAGCTTTCTTTGCAGCGGTAATGCCGACTATGGAATCCTCAAACACCACGCACTCCTGCGGCTGTACATCCAGCAAAGAAGCACCTTTCAGATAGATCTCAGGGTCGGGCTTCACATTTTTAATATGATTCCTGGCAAGTTTTAAATCAAAATATTTTTTAAAATCCAGTTTTTCAAATATTATTTCAACTTCCCTTAACCTGCTGTTGGTGGCAAGGCCGACCTTGAAATGATTTTTTACTATTTCCAGCAGCTCATATATATAAGGCATTGGAGTCACTTCTTTTTTTAGAGCCCTGACATATTTTTCCTTTAAAGTGTCTTTAATATTCTGGCTATAAGACAGACCCCTGCTCTCATATATTTTGCGCACCGATTGCTTCCATGTAAGGCCGTAAAGCATTTTTTCTTCTTCGACAGTTAGAAATATTCCTCTTTTTACCATGAAATCCCTGGTTATTTTCCAGACTATCTTTTCACTGTCTGCAATTGTGCCATCCATATCAAAAAAAACTGCCTTTATCATTTTAATCCTGAGTTCAAATTTTTATATAATTTTATGCAGTTATAAAGAAAAATCAATATGCTTTCATATAGATTTTTAGATGACGCAACAGGTAACAAAATAATCAAAATAAAATCAATTTAACAGGATTATAATAGAAATAGCTGTTTTATATACAGAAGCAGTAAAGTTTAATAATTTTTTAAAGTTTTTGTAACAATTAATTATTATTTAATATATAATATTTAATAATATTTTTTAAATAACAATAATTATATATACAGTAAATTATATTACATATATCCTGACATATTTACATTTATTATATTTTAAAATTTATGAGAAGATTTACATTATTTAAATCTTACATAAATCTTCCAAGAAATGTTTACATACTATTTATTGCTGATATTATAAATTCTGCAGGTAGTTTTGTTTACCCATTTCTGGCAATGTTCCTTGCAATCAAACTGGGTTACAGCGAATATGTGTCAGGGCTCTTTCTAACAATTGTAATAGTTGCTGAAAGCCTGGGTAAGCTTCTCGGGGGCAAGCTTGCAGACTGGATCGGCAGAAAAATCGTAATAATAATCCTCAGTATTCTTGGAGCGGCAATATATATTGTAATAGCATTTCTTAAAGATTTTAAAGTAATCCCTTATCTCATAATCCTTGCGGGCTTTTTAAAGTCAGGGGCATTTCCTGCAATCAATGCATTGATAATCGATTCGACCAACCGTAATAACCGTAACGATGCGTTTTCCCTGCTTTATCTTGGACACAATATAGGTTTTGCAGTGGGGCCGCTTGCTGCAGGGTTTTTGTTTGTAAACCATATAAGTCTGATTTTTCTTATAGATGCGCTTACTACACTTGCAGCGCTGATGCCTATAATTTTCTTTATAAAAGAAACTCTGCATGAAAAAGCAGGGGTATATTCCGATAGTGGTGAAGTTAATGAGGCTGAAAGAGCTGAGACCGGAAACGTTTTGAAGATATTTTTCAGAAAACCAGTATTATATGGCTTCGCATTTATTTCAATAATATTCTCATTTGTATATTCCCAGGCCTCATTCTCTCTGCCGTTATACCTTGAGGCTCTTTTCAACAACAAAGGGGCAAAGTTCTACGGGACGCTCATGACAGTCAATGCAATAATTGTAATAATAATGACAATATTTTTAATTGCTGCAATGAAAAAGTTAAGCCCTATTATAAGCATTAGTCTGGCGGGGGTGCTGTTTGCCATAGGTTTTGGCATCATTTTTTACTCAGGATTCTTTTACCTGTTTATAATATCGACTATTATCTGGACTTTTGGCGAAATAATTAATTCTGTCAGCTCAAACGTGCTGATTGCAAACTACTCTCCCATGACCCACAGGGGCAGATTTAATGCAATAATAGCTTTTATAAGCGGCGCAGGTTTTGCAGTCGGACCACTTTTAACAGGTTTATTTATCAAATATAATGGTATGAAGAATGTCTGGCCCCTTACATTCTGGCTTTCATTATTTGCAGCTTTAATGATGTGTGTTTTATTGCTGATTGAAAAAAAGACAGCATTGCAAAAAAAGTAAAAAAATATTTTTAATCTGTAGCGGTAACAGCAATTATGATTCTAATAATGTCGGGCTAAAGCAGCAATTATGATTTTAATAACGGCAGCCTGATGAAGCAGTTATAATTTTAATAATAACAGGTTGGAAAATGAATAAAAAAATTACTTCTGTGTATTTAATAATAATTTTATGCATTTTTTCAACCGTCTCATTGTTTATTCCGGGCTGTTCTGATGTTAAAAACACCGGGATCGCAGAGGCGGATATTGAAAAAGGCAAAGTAAATAATATAAGTGCTGAAAAGGCATACGAAATAATATCAAATAATGACGGCACATATTTTCTGCTTGATGTAAGGTCTCAGGAGGAATATAAAGAAGGTCATATAAAAGATTCTGTCCTTATTCCTGTGAGCGAGCTCAAAGCCAGGCTGGCAGAGGTGCCGGAAGACAGGGTTATTCTTGTTTACTGCAGGTCTGGCAGCAGAAGCCTTACTGCAGCTAATATACTTATAGAAAATGGTTTTAGCTCAGTTCTTAATATGGAAGGCGGAATCACTGACTGGATAAATAAAGGATATCCTGAAGTAACTGACTGATTCCGCACATAGCTGCCGGTTTTAACAAAAATATCAGGGTTTTTCATACTCAGGCTTTTCCTGCCTGCCTCTTACCAGTGAGGTGATTACTGCAATTGCAGCTAAAATCCCCGCAAAAATAAATGCCGCCTGCACAGCGCCCGGGTATGCAATATCTGCTATTTCATTCTTTGACAAACCGCTGTCCACAAGCGCAGTCATTAAAGATTTTAACCTTGAAGAAAATATTAAAGCGGAAAATGCAGCGCCGAGCACCATTCCGAGATTGCGCATTGTCGCAAGCATTGAAGAAGCGATGCACTTATGGCAGGAGGCTACAGCACCCATAATGGCGCTGTTGTTTGGGGTCTGAAAAAATCCTATCCCAAAGCCGCAAATCACCAGATAAGCTACTATTATCCAGATATTTGTTTCAGACTTTAATGTGCTTAAAAGGAATAAGCCAGCAGCAGCAACGGCCATGCCTGCAGAGCTCAGATATCTTGCATCCATCCTGTCAGAAATATGCCCTGCAAATGGAGCTGCAAGCATTACAACAGCAGGTCCTGCAATCATGATAAGACCGGCTTTTGATGATTCAAATCCTCTGTATTCAATAAGGTAGAATGGCATTATAAGGGAAATGGCAAATTGTGCCATGAAATTGAAAAGAAGTGAAAAGTTGCTCATGGAAAAAAGCCTGTTCTTAAAAAGGTCAAGATCAAGCATGGGGTATGTTGATTTTTTCTCTATATAGATGAACAGGGCAAATAATCCGGCACCAGTTAGAATTGAAGAGATTATAACCGGGTTCTTCCAGCCGAATTTATCGGCTGTGCTGACAGGTATAATCACTGCAAGTAATGATACAAAAAGGGTCAGGGCGCCTTTAAAGTCAAACGGCGTATTTTTTTCAGCTTTTCCCGCGACTCGAATCGCAAAGCGGTAATGGCGTCGTAGTCATAGTCCGCAGGAATACGCTGTTTTTCCAAAGTTTGAAAATCTTCAATACGCCCCTGCTCCCGCTTAATATAACCTTCATATTTTACAGATATTTCGACCTGCTCAATCACTTCCGGCGGCAAATCCGGCTTTGCACCCGGCAGTCCGGTATAATGACAGTCCGGCCGGCTGAGAATCTGCGCCAGTGAGGCTCCGGCATGAAATTGTTTACGCAGCCGTTCAATTTCACAGCTAATCTGTGCCTGCATCTGCCTGGTTTCCGCCAGATCGTCACAGGAAACAATGCCAAGTTCTTCAGCACGGGCATGCAGCCGGAATCTGGCATTATCCTGCCGGAGTGTAAGCCGGTGCTCGGCACGTGAAGTAAACATCCGGTAAGGCTCGTCCGTTCCTTTTAAAACAAGATCATCGATTAAAACTCCAATGTACGCTTCGTCACGACCCAGGATAAATTCCGGCATTCCCAGTGTTTTCCGGGCGGCATTGACTCCGGCGATAAAGCCTTGTCCGGCAGCCTCTTCATATCCGGTTGTTCCGTTAATCTGCCCGGCAAAATAGAGATTTTCGATCTTTTTGGTTTCCAGCGTGTGAAAAAGCTGCACCGGCGGCGCATAGTCATACTCGATCGCGTAAGCAGGACGGATAAAAACTGCTTTTTCAAGACCGGGAATGGAATGAATCATCTGAGTCTGAATATCTTCCGGAAGACTGTTTGAAGTCCCGTTAGGATAAATCCGCACGTTATCACGGCCTTCCGGCTCAATAAAGACATGGTGAGAGGTTCTCTGCGGGAATTTAACGATTTTATCCTCAATGGACGGGCAATACCGGACCCCGGTTCCTTCCACCAGACCGCCGTACAGGGAACTTTTTTTAAGATTATCGGCAATAATCTGATGAGTTTGTTCTGTTGTATGAGTCAGCCAGCAGGGAATCTGATCTGTTCCGGGAACCCAAGGGCGCAAATCTGTTCCACATGGAACATCCGCCTGCTTGCCGGAAATCTGTTCCACGTGGAACCTGTCATGGTCTTTCCGGGCCGCGCGGGAAAAAAACGGAACCGGATCGTCGCCGGGCTGCCGGGACATTCTGGAATAATCAATACTGTCTTTATGAAGACG
>MWAX01000144.1 GCA_002068775.1 Actinobacteria bacterium ADurb.Bin346
TATCATTTTCACGGTTTAACGGAAGGGCTCCTATTGTTCTGTTTTTAGATTTTACTATCTGCTTTCTTACCTCAAGATATTTGTTTATCCAGGCGACTGTATTATTGTTCAGATAAGCAATTCTTTCTTTTCTCCCTTTTCCAAATAATTTCACTTCATTATTTTTTATATCCAGGCTTTGTATGTATAATTCTTCAACCTCGCTCACCCTGGCGCCAGTTGAATACATGAATTCTATTAATGCCCTGTTTCTAATGCCAGTCGGGTTGCCTGAATCTATGCTGTCAAGAAGTGCTCTTATTTCTTTTTGTGATAAAAAAGTATAAAGCCGCTGGTTTTTTTTTGGAGGCAGAAGATACTGGCTAAGCTGTTTTTTTGTATAATCCTGCTGCTCGCAGTACTTTAAAAAATTATTTATTGAAGAATACTTGCGTATGAGTGTCCTGTTGGAATAATTATACCTGTCGAGATATCTCAAAAAACCTCTGAATGCTGCCAGATCCAGATCATTCAGATCGACTATTTTCAGGTCATTAAGATATTCCCTTAGCTGTACTATATCTTTATAGTAAGAGTTTATTGAATTTAATGAAAGGTTTTTTTCATACTTCAGGTGCTTATTGTATATATCCAGGCTTTCATTTATATTCATTGCTTCAACTTAACATAATAATATTATAAAAATAAAAGAAAATGACAGGATGCGCTTATCTAAATGTAATCACTTTCGAGGTCTTTCATCTTTTTTTTAAGCAGAATCCTGTCCTCTGCAAGACCTTTGATTTTATCAGCAAGCTCGTCAATTTTTAATGCTTCTTCTTTAATATTTAAGTACCCGATCGCATCAAGAATATTCTTTAAACCGGAAATCATTTTAATTATATCTTCCCGTGCCTTGTCTGACCTGTAATCTGTTTTAAAATTATTCTTAGATATATCTTCTATCAGTCTTTCTGCTTTATCATTTGCTGAAGAAATAATTGACGGTATTTTTCTTCCTGACGGTATTTTCTTTTTTTGTATGTTATTAAAGATTGCCTTAAGTTGTTTTCCAATTAAATTATCGTACTCATATAGCGCAAGACCTAAAGTTGTCTTGGGTTTTTCAGTTTTTTTTCTTCTGAATAGCAATGTGCTTTCCTTTCATCAATAATCTTTATGAGAAATATAATTTTACCACAGTCTGCAATATTGGTTTAAATTTTTTTCTTTCACCAGATCAAACAATTCAAGCTCAGAAATGACTTGAAGCACTGTGCTTATATTCAGCCCGGTTTTCATCATTATTTCTTCTATGCTTACTGGTTTCTTGCCGATAGCATTATATATATGCTGTTGAGTATTATTTAATTTTAGAGTAGATGATTTATCTGTTTTTTGCAAACAATGCACAGGATCATTATTGCTGGTTAAAGCCAATGGCTTATTTTTGAGCACGAGCCTATTGATATTTGAAAGCTCTTCAAGTACATCATTTATATCTTCAGTAAGCTTTGCGCCATTTTTGATAAGTTTATGGCATCCCCTGCTGCATTCACTGTATATTTCCCCCGGCACTGCAAAAACTTCCCTGTTCTGCTGTAATGCAAAATCTGCTGTTATTAAAGCTCCGCTTCTGTCATCCGCTTCAACAATTATAACTCCATAGCACAAACCGCTTATTATCCTGTTTCTTGCGGGAAAATTATTTTTTAATGGCGGCGTACCCGGCAGATATTCAGTTATTACCGATCCTTTTTCAATTATCTCACTATACAGATTTCTATTTTCCTGAGGATATATAACATCAATACCACAGCCCATCACTGCAATTGTTCCCCCTTTTTCTGAAACTGACGCTTTATGCGAGCAGGTGTCTATGCCCGATGCCATCCCGGAAACAATTGTGATCCCTAGTCTGGAAAGCTCCTGTGCAAAATGTGCAGCGACATCTCTGCCATATGAGGAGCATTTTCTGGTGCCGACTATTGCAATGCATGGATTACTGTGTTTATGAAAAAAATCACCTTTAAAAAAAATTATGGGAGGAGGAAAATATATTTCTTTCAGCATTAAAGGGTAAGCGCTTTCAGAAATATTAATAATTCCATATCTCTTCTCTTTTAAATCATTTTCTATCACAGAGATTTCATAACTGGCGCTTTCTGGTTTTTTTTCTTTAAAAAGAACTTTTTTATTTGCAGCCTGGATGTGTAATTTTTTAAAGAAATCAATTGCCATATTAATATTGCAATCATATTTTCTGTACTGTTTTATAAAATCTGATGGTCTGACATCAGTTTTATACAGAATTTCAAGTATTTCTTTACTTTCTTTATTCATAATTAAAATTTATCCTGTAACTTAATGCTTCCATAAAATGTGAATCTTTAATATCGGGTATTTCTTCAAGGTCAGCAATAGTCCTTGAAATTTTGATAAGTGCGGACACTGCTCTTGATGATAAATTGAATTTTTTAACAGATTCTTTTATAAGGCTGTTCAGGTTTTTATTTTCATAAACCCATTTATTTATAAATTTTGTGCCAGCTTCTGAATTGTAATGAAAATACTGTTTATCGCCTGTTGCGTCATTTACATACCTTTGTTTTTGAATAAAATGGCATTTATATATCCTCTTTTTAACTTCTGATGAGCTTTCAAAAACCATATTGAAATCCAGATAATCATTTTCTTCGAGCCTGTTCATGGAAACTATTATATCTATCCTGTCAAAAATGGGCCCTGAGATCTTTCCCCAGTATTTCAGTATTTCCCTTCGGGAACATTTGCATTCCTTTTTTTTATCACCATTGTATCCGCAGCTGCATGGATTTGTTGCCAGGACAAGCATAAAGCTGCACGGAAATCTGTAGAAATAACTATTCCTTGAAATGATTATCTCCTTATTTTCAATAGGCTGCCTTAAGTCTTCAATCAGGCTCCTTGGAAATTGTGAGAACTCATCAAGAAACAATACTCCTCTGTGTGCAAGGCTTACTTCTCCAGGTTTTGGTATTATCCCGCCACCTGTCAGGCCAGCTCTTGTTATAGTATGATGGGGATTCCTGAAAGGTCTTCTTTTTATCAGTCCGCCTTTAATATTTTTTAAAATACTGTAAATTTTTGTAACTTCAATTCTTTCAGTTTCATCAAGATCAGGCAGAATTGAATTGATTGCCTGCGCAATCATTGTTTTACCGGCACCCGGAGGCCCGACGAGCATTATATTGTGCATGCCGGCTGCAGCAACTTCAACAGCTCTTTTAGCTTTTAGCTGTCCTTTAATAAAGCTGAAATCAGTTCCAGTGTTATTTGTTTCAGTTGCGGGATCGCAATCCTGGTCCGGAAGTATTTTTTTATGCAAAACTTTAAATGTTCTTTTCTTCAGCTCAGAACTATTGCAGACTAAGAAAACAGCTTCTTTGAGGCTTTTACAGCCAATAATGCTAAAATCCTGTGAATGGATATTTTTAATTATTGATGCCTGCGGCATATTTTGCTCAGGGATAAAAAACAATTTCTTTCCTGCTTTAATAACGGCTTCCGTCATTGATATGATGCCTCTTACAGGATTTAACATCCCATCCAGTGAAAGCTCACCAATAAAACTGGATTTTTCCAGAAGTAAAATATCGCGATGTTTTATCTGACCGCTGACGACCAGAAGAGAAAAAGCAATCGGAAAATCATAAAACGGACCTTCTTTTTTAATATCAGCAGGTGAAAGATTTATTATGATCTTTTTTGAAGGAAATTTAAAACCACTGTTTATTATTGCAGCCCTTACACGCATCCTTGATTCATTCACAGCTTTATCCGGGAGTCCCACTATTGTGAATGATGGTAATCCATTAGAAATATGTATTTCAACAGAAATATTCAAGCAATCAATTCCAAGCAGCGCAATGCTGTCCAGTTTAAAAAACATTATTTGATTATATATATAATTATGTAAATAGTCAAAAAATTAATGTCATATTAATGTCATAATGCCCCGGCACGGATATATTTTCATTTAAAAATCATCTAAAAAAAATTATTTAATGTTATACTTAAAAAATATATTATCCATGTTGTTTTTCAGGGCATAGACCCTGTTTAAAATTTATTATCTTATTGTGCAGGGAGGATAAATGGAAAATAATAAAAAAGTCATAATACTGATAAGGCATGGCAACACTGCGCTCAATGAAAAAAAGACATTCAGGGGACATATTGATATCCCGCTTGATGACACAGGAATAGAGCAGGCGGAAAAAACCGGCAAATTCCTTAAAGATATCGGCATAGACGTGATTTATTCGAGCCCTCTGTCAAGAGCTTTCACCACAGCAGAAATCATACAAAAACACCAGGATAATAAAGTTGAAATAATTAAAGAGACAGGATTCATGGACCTTGATTTCGGTGAATGGGAGGGAAAGACATATGAGGAAGTCAGCATAAACTATGAGGAAATATACCAGAAATGGATAAGAAGCCCGTTCGAAGTAAAAATACCAGGCGGCGGGACTCTTTATGAAGTGCAGGATAAATCCTGGGGTGCTTTAAATGAAATAATTAAAAAAAACACATCCCGGATAATTTGCATTATTTCCCATAGAATCATAAATAAAGTGCTGATTTTAAAAATGCTTGATATTGGAGCAAACGGTATCTGGAAAATCAACCAGGACCCATGCTGCATTAATATATTTGAGCATAATTATGGGATGTATTTTGTCTCTAAATTAAATTTTAATTTCCATATTTTAAATATTAAAGACAGTTTTTTTAAAATAGATTAGTTAATAGAAATAACAAAAAATGCATTTTATATATTGCAGTTCCTGAAATGTTTCAGCGACATTGTTTTGTCTTTGACGATTATAGAAATAACATCAAAATTAAACTCATAATCTCCAAGCTCTTTCTGCTGGATGTAATAGTTTGCGCAATTCCTGATGTGTCTGATTTTAAAATCATTTACTGATTCTTCCGGCTCGCAAAAATTATTTTTTGACCTGGTCTTTACTTCAATAAAAATGATCAGACCACCTTTTTTAGCAATAATATCTATTTCTCCGAACTTGCACCTGTAATTTTTTTCAAGAATCTCATATCCGTCTTCTGTTAGATAATCACAGGATTTTTGTTCACCAATTGTCCCTAAGAGTTTTGCTGAAGTTTTCATTTTAAATGATTTATCTCTTTAACACCCCTTTAAAAGATATCCGGTGTATTTTTGATGGTCCAACTTCCTTAAGCAACTGAAAGTGTTTTTTTGTGCCATAACCTTTATTGTTTTCCAGATCATATTCAGGATAAATGCGCGAATATTTTAACATGATGCGGTCTCTTATAACTTTGGCAATTACAGAAGCTGCGGCTATGGAAACGCTCAGCTCATCCCCTTTTGTTATTGGTATGGATTGCAGCTTAAAATGATCAAGGTCAATTTTAAAAGCATCCGTGATGACAAGGTCAGGCCTGACCTTAAGCCGGATAACTGCTTTTCTCATTACGAGAAGATTGGCTTTTCCTATGTTTATGCGATCTATTACTGCAGGTGATATTTTGGCAAATGACCAGCATATGCAGCTTTTGATTATTTTTCTGAAAATCCGGTTTCTTTTACCGGAAGATAACTTCTTGGAGTCATTGAGCTGCTCAATTATCATCTTTTTTCTGTCAAGCATAACAGCAGCCGCAATGATCGGGCCTGCCAGAGAGCCTCTTCCCGCCTCATCCACTCCGGCAATCCTGTTGTAACCGCAGCAGTAGAGCTCATCTTCATATAAACACAGATCAATGAGCCTTTTAACTTCCCTGAGCCTCATGCCTTGCATTATCCTGGTTTGCCAATTCTTGATAAAGGACCGTATATGAATATGACTTTGCCAAAAATCTTATCAGACCGGATGGGGCCAAAGACCCTGCTGTCTGCGCTATTGTTTCTATTATCCCCCATGACAAAATATTCGTCTTCTCCTATCTCATAGCTTCTGTTTTCATAAGATACAACAAAATCTTTCGGGAGATATGTTTCTTCGATTTTTTTACCGTCTATAAACACTTCTCCTTCTTTATCAAATGAAATCACTTCATTTTGAAGGCCGATTACTCTTTTGACAAGGTTCTTTTTTTCAAGCGGAGAGTATATTGCAACAATGTCGCCGCGTTTTATCTCTCTGTATTTATATTCAAGCTTATTGACAATAACCTTATCTCCGACAAGAAGAGTTGGCGACATGGACGGGGTGGGAACAATAAAGGGCTCTATTACAAAAATCCTCAGTCCTATTGAAATCATAGCTGCAATTACAGCAACTATTAAATATCCAAGCAGCTCTTTGAATACATTTTTTTTATTTTTCGAATTCAACTTTGGACTTTTTACCTATTTTTTTCCTGAGGTAATACAGTTTGGATCTTCTTACAACACCGCTGTTTATTTTATTGATGGATTGAATCATTGGTGAATTTAAAAGAAAAGTCCTTTCAACGCCAATATTGAAAGATATTTTCCTGACAGTGAAAGTTTTGTTTACTCCGCTCCCCTGCATCTTGATGACGATGCCTTCGAAGCTCTGCACTCTTTCCTTGTTTTCTTCCCTAATCTTAAGGTTTACCTTAACTTTATCTCCAGCTTTAAATAAAGGCACATCATCTTTCAGATATTTGTTTTCAACTTTATCAAGGATATTCATATTGCTGCTCCAAAATCAAAATTATTATTTTAAAAAATGAACTAAGAAAATATAAATAATTTACTTACTTTTGTCAAATAAATCCGGTCTGTTAACCGAAGTTATCTCAACAGATCTTTCTCTCCGCCATTTTTCTATCAGATGATGGTTCCCGCTTAGAAGAACATCCGGAACTTTCAGCCCCCTGTATTCTTCAGGTCTGGTATACTGAGGATAATCAAGCAGATTTTCTTCAAACGATTCCATAGTGACTGATTCTTCTCTGCTCACAATTCCCTTAAGAAGCCGTATAACGCCATCGGCCACAACCATTGCCGGCACTTCAC
>MWAX01000145.1 GCA_002068775.1 Actinobacteria bacterium ADurb.Bin346
TCCGGAAAATTGGGCAAATTCACTTGGTAAGGCTGTATTTAATTTTATGATAATATCCGTGACTCTGATTATGCTGTGTATGCCGATAAGTGTTTCATGTGCAAATGCAGGCAGTAAAACAGATTGCAGTCAGCCGGATAATTATTATCCGCAAAAATATAAGGGGCAGTTAAATATCCTTACCCAGAACATGATGCTTATACCATTCGGATTTGCTGCTCCCGAATTAAATCAGGACAACTCTGCTTATTGAAGCCTTAAAAAAAGATGATTTCAGTATAGTCAGGCTGCAGGAAATTTTCAGCGACTCTTCTCAGGACAGTATTTTAAAAGCCTGGCACGGGCAGCAGGATTATTTGTGGACCGGCATAAAAAAAGCCCGGGAAGTAATCAGAGGGAAAGGTTTTTCCAGAGAATATATCAACTGGGTTTTTAAAGAGCTTTTTGAAAGAGGCAGCGTTTTAAGGGGCGGAAAAGCAAATAGCTTAAGATACATGCCTGCAGGTGAGAGAGAAATTTCTGCTGAGATAGAAGCAATTAAAAAAGTACGCAGGATACTGGAAAATGAAAAATTGCAGGAAAACATAATACTTAATAATATCAGGAAATCATCAGCAATTACAAAAAAACTTGAAGAAAAATGTTTTAGAAATCCTGAGCTTTGCTTTTACTGAAATGTTTAATAATTCATTTAAAAAATAAGATCCTTAATAAGGCTCATGTTTTCTGCAAAACTGTAGCTTTTCATATTTGCATCTATTATTGCTGATTTTTCTGAAAGCTTATCAGCAATCTCTTTATATTTCCAGGTCATTTCTACAGCCAGTTTCAAAGTTTTTATCCTGTCATCACGTGAAGCTATTATATCAATAGTCGACCAGGAATTATAATTTGTTTTATTTAAAAAATAAAAGAACTCGAGCACTTCCCAGAAATTAACTGTTCCAAGCACCATGTCAGGGTCAGCATCTTTATAATTGTCATTAAGATGTATCTGGAAGAGTTTTTTATGCAAATCGATAAGCATAAGTGATTCAGCAAGGCTTTCACCTGCCATCAGAGCATGGCCCAAGTCGAGCGCACACCCGACATTTTCAAGCCCCACTTCATTAATAAAAGATAGGGCTTTGCCGGTGTCGCCTATAAGTTGTTTCTGTCTCGGGTCCTTTGATTTTGCTTCTATTGCAATTTTGACTGTCCTGTCATACTCGCCTATTTCCCTGACAGTTTCCACAAGGTATTTCCATGAATCCCTGTAATCTGACTGGAAGGGATAATCAAAACCATCGTGCGCGGGCCAGAGAAGGACGCTGTCTGTTTTAAGCTGTTTTCCCATGTCAATGCTTTCCTTTAACAGTTTTACAGCCTCTTTTCTTATTTTTGCATCATTTGTGCTGAAGGCACCATCGCGCCATTTCCTGTCGCTCCACACCTCAGGTTCCATCACAGACGGTTTCAGCCCATAATTTGAAAGGAGCTTCAATAACTTATCAGGATCTGAAGGTAAAGGGTCCGTAGGATAAAAAATCACAAGACCGGAAAGCCCTTCTATTTTTGAGAAAGCATCAAGTTTTTCCTCAAGGCTCATATCATCAAAATACCCGCCTGGCACATATCTTTCCGCATATGTTCCAAGGCACCAGAGATGTGCGTCTACTTTAAGTTCCATCGTCCCTCCTTAATAATATTTTTCATTTAAAAAAATCAGCAGGGCCAAAATATGAGCCGCCCTGCTGATTTATCAATAATATTACTGCAGTGTTTTGTATACAAATGCTTGCACAAATAAAACCTGTTATTCAGACGTTTCCGCCTTATTTTCTATGATTTTTAATTTTATTGTGCAGGAAATGCTGAATTGCCTGTTTTTTCAAGAATATCTGCTGCAATCTGGTCAATGTTTTCAGGTGTTACAAGTTTTACATCAACAGGTACTTCTACGTTCTCATAAAACTTGCCGTCCATGAGAATTTCTTTTAGTATTTCTACTGACCTGTAACCAATGTAATAAGGTTCCTGTAAAATAGTAGCATCCAGGACTCCGTCTTTTATAGCCTGAAACTCTTCAGGATCCCCATTGTAACCAACGCTCCAGATGTCTTTGCCTGCAGCCTGGATTGCCTGAGCAGCACCAACAGCTTCACGGCCGCTGGTAAAGTACACACCTGCTACGTCTGGCACTGCTGAAAGGATCTGCTGCATTGTGTCGTAACCGCCTTCAGCGCTTGGATTCTGTACAATTATATTTGCAGCAACATTGTATTCCAGCTCCATAGCTTTAGATAAAAAGCCTTCGCCTCTCTGCCTTGCATATGTCCACTGTGGAAGAAGGTTTCCAAGTCCAAGAGGTTTTGTTTTATCATTTAACTTGCTTGCCAGAAATTCAGCTGCCAGTTCCCCACCCTTAAAGTTATTTGAAATCATAAGAGCATTAACGGGGCCCGATTTTCCGATATCTGCACATACAACAGGTATTCCTGCTTTCCTTGCATTTTCAACTGCAGGACCGATAGCGCCCGGGTCAACAGGAGTCACGACTATTCCGCTTACTTTTTGTCCGACAAGCGCATTTATGTCCTGGACCATTTTTGTTGCATCACTATTCTGGTCAATCATTACATATTTGAATCCCAGATCCTCGCAGGCATCTTTTACACCCTTTTCAACATTTTGGAAAAAAGTGAATTCCATTGTCCAAAGCGAGAACCCTATAGTAATATCTGCTGCATTTGTATAGGTTTTTACCTGCATCCCGCCTTCTGCTGCCTCTTCTTTCTTACATCCTATAAAGGACAGTGTTATTGCAAGAGCCAGGCAGAGTGCGGTGATAACAAAGATTTTCAGTTGCCTTTTCATTTTTCCTCCTTTGCAAATTTTAAAAAAAGAAATATTTTTTTCTCTGGCACCACTCCCTTCTTTTTTAAAATTCACCCTGCCCCAGCAGGAAGAATTTCAGCTTATTAAGTGACACTGCAAAAATCATGACAAGTCCCGTGGCAACCATCTGCCAGTACGAGTTGACCTGCATGAGTCCCATGCCGTTATTTAAAAATGTAACGATTAGAGCCGCTATAAATGAGCCGCCAAGGCTGCCGTTTCCGCCACTCAAAGCAGTCCCCCCAAGAACCACGGCAGTAATTACCTGGAACTCGAAATCCTGCCCCATAAGTCCCGGATTTGCAGAACCAAGATTGGCTGAATTTGTAACAGCAGATATTCCTACAAATAATCCGAGAAGTGTAAATACGAGTATTTTTATATTATCGACATTTATTCCCGAAAGAGCGGCCGCTCTAGGGTTTGTCCCGACTGCTATTATGTATCTGCCCACAGGCGATCTGCGAAGCAAAAGGTAAGCGGCGCCATAACATACTCCCATTAAAAGAATCGGGAATGGTATTACATCAAATAGCTTGCCGTTGCCAAAATAGAGCCAGAATCTGTCACTTATATATACCGGCACATTATTGGTATAAATAAATGCAAGCGCACGAAATACAAATAACATACCCAATGTGGTAATAAAAGCCGGTATCCTGAGTTTTGTAACAAATATCCCGTTTAAAAATCCAAGAATGCATGCTATCAGCAGTGCGGAAATAATACCTACTGCGCCACCGATTTTAGGAATGAATGATGAACCAAGAACAGCAACAAGTGAAAGCATCGAACCTATGGATATATCAAAATTTCCCGTCATTATCACAAAAGTCATGCCTATTGCTGCAATTCCAACATAAGATGAAAAGCTTAAATTATTCAGGAAATTATATGTACTTCTAAAGCTTGGTGTCGATATGGCAAATATTGCAAACATAATAATAAATATAAGGGGCAGGCCGAAGTTACCCCAGAATGCTCCAAATTTCTGCTTAGTTTTTCTTAACCTGTAATCTTCCATTTTTATCCTGCCTTATTATTTCTTTGTTCTGTCTTTCAGACCTTGATTCCTTTTATTTTTGCAGCTTCAAGATACCTTTTACGCAGACCGTCCACAAACAGGGCAAAAAGAAGCACGAGCCCTACAGACAGAAGCTGGTAAAAGTATTGGACACCGATAAGGTTCAGCCCATAATAAATCATCGAAATAAATATACCTGCAAATACTGCACCAATAAGGTTTCCTTTACCCCCTGAAAGGCTTGTTCCGCCAAGTATTGTTATCGTAATTACAAGCAGTGTAAAACCCGGGGCCATGCTTGGGATACCGATCATTGCCTGTGATGTCCTGATTACTCCATTTATGCTTGCTGTAAATGAAACAAGAACATAAACCATTATTTTTACAAAAGTAACATTTAAACCCGATACTCTTGCTGCACTCTCGTTAGAGCCAATGGCGCAAATATGCCGTCCATATGGGGTCTGGTTTAGAAGAAGGAAAAACAAAATAAATAATACCAGCATTATCCATATAGGATTGGGTACACCCATAAGCTTGCCGGTGCCTATGACGGTAAATTTTTCAACACTTATAGGAATCTGCCTTCCTTTTGCAATAAGAAGAGATGCTCCCCGGATAATAGTCGCCATTGAAAGTGTGGTTATCAGGGGGTTTACACCAAATTTAGTGATTATGAGGCCATTTAAAAAACCTACAAAGCAGCTGATCAATATAGATAAAATTATTGCAGAAGGTATACCGATATTCGGAATCAGGAGCGAAAGAAAAACGCTGGTCAGTCCAACTACAGCATCTACTGAAAGGTCAAATCCCCCGCTTGTTATTGCAAGCACCATGCCAAAACCTACAATTACACCATAGGTGCCTTGTGTTATGATATTAAGTATGGTATCAGTTTTTAAAAAATTCGGGCTTGCTATAGCCAGGAAGATTCCTGCAAATACGATAAGTATAAAAATCCCTATTTTTTCATAAAGCTTTAAGAACTTTACCATTTTTTTATTGTCTCACTTATGTCTGGTTTATTTTTTGTCCTATCTGTGCAGCAACAAGTGCCTCCTCATCCATGTTCTGCCTGTTAAATTCTGCAACCATCTTACCCTTGTAAAGTACAAGGCACCTGTCGGTTAAGTTTACGAGTTCAGCCAATTCTGAAGAGGAAAGAATTATAGATATCCCCTTGTTTGCAAGCTCTCTCATTATCCTGTGGATCTCAGCTTTGGCACCTACGTCAATGCCTCTTGTCGGTTCAAGAAGTATCAGCACCTTGCAATTGCTTATAAGTGTCCGCCCTATAATTACCTTTTGCTGGTTGCCGCCGCTTAAAAATATTATTCTCTGATTCAAGTCAGCAAATTTAATATCAAGATCTTTGCTTGCCTGTGCAAATACCTTTTTTTCCTTTGCCGACTTTACAAACATTCCCTTTAAAAAAGTTAGTGCCTTTATTACTACAATAGTCAGGTTCTGCATTACTGACATGTCATAGAGTATACCTTCACCCTTCCTGTCTTCAGTTACAAAACCTATACCAAGTTTTATTGCATCATTTGTATTCTTTATCAAAACTTTTTTATCATTAAAAAATATTTCGCCTTTTGTCCTGGGTGCCGCGCCGTAGATTGAGCGCAGCATATGGTGTATGCCGGAACCAAGCACCCCGGCAAAGCCGAGTATCTCACCCTTATAAAGCTTGAAGTTTATATCATAGACATGATTAGCAATTGTATAATTCTTTACTTCAAGTAACGCCTCTTTTTTACCTTCTGAAATTTTTTCTCCTGCAAAATAATCTTTAACCACCTTGCCCACCATCATGGAGACTATTTCATCCTGGTTAGTCTGCGATGTGTTTTTTGTTCCGATTTTTTCACCATCCCGCAACACAGTTATCCTTTCTGAAAGTTTAAATGCTTCTTCAAGGCGGTGGGATATATAGATTATCGAGACCTGCTGTTTTTTAAGCTCGTTTATTATCTCAAATAACTTAACGACTTCTTTTTCTGTAAGTGTTGCCGTTGGTTCATCCATAATGATGAGTCTTGCATCCAGTGAAAGAGCTTTTGCAATTTCCGCCATCTGCCTTTCAGCAACAGACAGGTCCGAGACAAATTTTCTTGGATTAAGGTTTATATCCAGCCTGTCAAGAATCTTTCTTGCCTCTGCATTCAATTTTCGCCAGTTTATAAAAAGCCTTCCCAGAGTTTTTGGCTCACGTCCGACAAAAATATTTTCAGCAACTGAAAGATCTGGTATAAGATTGAATTCCTGGTAAATGACTGCTATTTTACACAGCTGTGCCTGACGAGTATCTGAAAAAAAAACTTTTTTGCCTTCAAACAGCATTTCGCCGCCATCCGGCCTATAGAGACCGCTTAGGATTTTTATGAGGGTGGACTTGCCGGCGCCATTTTCCCCAACAAGAGCATGTACCTCTCCATATTTTACTTCAAAATCAACATTTTTAAGTGCGGTTACACCAGGGAATATCTTGGTTATACCGGTCATTTTAAGAAGAACATTTCCTTCAGATATTTCTGTCATGTAAATAATTAAAATTATTATTAAACTTGTTGTTAATAAATCTGATAAAAACTATTTATTGCAAAACTATACAACTAATTAAAATCAAATAATTAAAATCTGATGAAGAAAAACGATTTTTTATTCCTTAATTAAGCAATAAGATAAATTTTTTTAATAATTTTTTGATGACTGAAACTGTTAACCGAAAATATAATTTTGTGTAAAAATTAATATTTGAACAAAAGTATTATATAAAAATATTTGTAACTATTCAACCATAGACTTAATGAAATAAAAAGGTTTCTGCTCCTATGGTTTGTAAAGATCACAGCTCTTCTTAAGGAACAGTACTATAGAATATTGCAGCCCCCCGTTATTCACCTTATATTCCATATATACTCTTAATTTAAATGTGTTGTTCTCAAATCAAAAGACAATTGATAAACTTGGCTATTCTACAAGGGATATGAAAGAAACCTTGACAGATACTGTAAGCTGGCTTAAAGAGATAATGAAAAATTATCTCTGCCTTAAAGTAAAAATAGTTAGTGATAGCTTTTTCAGGTGTCAGTGACTCCGGTACTTATGAATGGATACTTAAGCTTGCAGTTCCTAATGTGTCTCTAAAAAGCAAGTAATTTATATTGATCTTTAGCATAAAAAGCTAATTGATGACATATTCAGGATTAACTCAACTCAGGGATTTTATCTGAAAGACCTCTGGGCAGATTTTTATCAACTAGAGTCGGGATTTACATGGATTGACAAGGACTCGCAGGCGAGTGAGAGCAGTTCACCTCTCTGATCACCTTGGAATCAGCTGCAGTTTGCAACTTGTTGACAATTTGAAAATTAAAAACGTAATAAGTTATAAATTTACTTTAAAAATACCGCAGCCTTTATGATTATAAAACCTAAAAATCCTTTGCAAGTAATGCAATATCTCTAAGTGCCTTACCGCTTAATTTATACAGCACCCATTCGTCTTTGAGCGTTGCATCCATGCCACTGTAGAATTTAATTGAGGGCTTGTTCCACTTTAGAACTGACCATTCAACACGGCTGCATTTTCTCTCAAGCGCAATTTTTGCAATATATGAAAACAGCAGCTTTCCTATGCCTTTTCCCCTTATCTCGGGATTGACAAACAGGTCCTCAATATATATGCCTGGTTTTCCTGTAAATGTGGAAAAGTTATAAAAAAATATTGCAAAGCCTGCAGGCTCATCCCTGTAATCAGCAATCAATGCTTCCGCAATCTTGCGGTTAAAAATTACATCGATTATATCCTGTTCTGATGCAATAACTTCATGCAGTCTTTTTTCGTAATCAGCAAGTTTTTTTATAAAGCTAAGAAGCAGGGCTCCTTCGTCAGGGCGAGCAAACCTTATGGTCAGATCATTTAAGATTTTTTCACCGCTGTATCGGGGTTGTATTTTATTATATTTTTTATTTGTACACATAGAGC
>MWAX01000146.1 GCA_002068775.1 Actinobacteria bacterium ADurb.Bin346
ACTGCTATCCTGTGCGGGATTTAATTGTTCCTGCTTATTTGATTCCTGCTTATATGCTGCTGAGCCTTCAGATAATTCCTGTGATTTGTTTTGTCCCGATTGCATCGTCTCTCCGCTATCTGCCGAAGCTGTGAAAGTCTCCTGCGGCTTACTCATGGACATATTCTCATCAGAGTTTTCAGTCTGTTCGGCTTTAGCTGCCGCAACAACCGGCAGGCTGCTGCCTGTGTTTACATATTTTACACTGAAATAAATTCCTGCAGTCAGTACTGCCACCACTGCAAAACCTGTTGCAATCCGGACAAAAATCCCGAAATCAAGTTTTTTTCCCGCTGATATGGCATCTGCGCATTTCTCCTCTATGACTATTTCATCCCCGATTTCATAATCGCCTGCAGGTATATCCTTTTTTAAAAACCGTCCATCCGGTGTAATAAGGATGCAGTATTCTTTTTTTATGTCAATTATTAATGCCTTCATACCTATCCTCTGCCCAGATCCAGAAAACTGTATTTTTTTAATATCGCAACAACAATGGCTATAATATATATTCGGCCTCTTTCAATTTTTTTCCGGTGTACGGCCATGATTTTTTCAATCTTTTTTATGGGAAGTCTCTTTGTCCTGAAAAGCTCCTCAACCATTTCCGTATTTTCTGCAATTTGCTTTGCGATGCTTATATACTGCTCCCTCAGATCTGCCTGCTTTGGGCACACTCTTGTGAGCATATCAAACTCTATACCCAGCTTGCAGAGTTCTGAAGCATATTCAATGATTTCAAATTTTATATCTTCTGCCTCACTGGCATAAGAAAACCTTTCAACCGATTTTTTATCTATTGCTGCAGAAGTCGCAATGTCCTCTTCATCATCATAGCTTGTGATACCCTGGGCATGTCTTGATTGCTTCCTGTAGTAGTCTATCAGCCTGTTTGAGATAACCAGTCTTGCAAAACTCAGGAATTTGCCTTTATCGGCATCATAAGTGGAAATTGCTTCATTGAAAGCAAGCAGACCAACTGAAAGCTCCTCGTCAACGCCATATTCAACAAATCTTGAAAGTCTTTTTTGTATGACACTGGCAATAAAAGGCTTGAATTGGGTTATAAGAGTGCTTGATTTTTCTCTGTCGCCTCTGGCTTCGAGGACTCTTTCTTCAAGTGTCTGCATTTTTGAAAACATTACCAACCCCCGCTGGCTCCTCCGCCGCCAGAAGAGCCTCCGCCAAAACCTCCAAAACCGCCTCCGCCGCCTCCGCCAGAGAAGCCGCCAGAGCCTCCAAAAAAGCCTCCCCCTGAGCTGCGTGTTTTCTTTGGTATAGTGACTGTCCGCTGGTCATGATAGCCGCATGCTATTCCTGTTGGATAAATATATGTACAATCTCTTTCTTCCAGCATCTTACCGGTTGTGGTATAGGTTGCCTGTTGTATAATTGTAGTTTTGATTCTCAATTTGATTTTTTTGCATTTGGGACATTTTCTCCTGAGGATACTCTTAATGACTGAAACTATTGTCACAATAAAAAAAATCGGAAAACAGCAAATAAGCAGGGGGTTGCGCCACAGGCCACTGAAAGTCGGGCTATCAAAAAAGTTAGAGGTTTTTACTTCGCTAACAGGCACAGTGGTCTCAAGTGTTTTACCCTGCTGGGCATATATTTCTTCTGCTATAGCAACAACTCCCTCGTATACGCCTGTGTTATAATCTCCTTCTTTGAAGCGCGGAACAATAATATTATTTATAATATTGCCCGCTTCTATATCTGTAATAACTCCCTCCAGTCCATATCCGACTTCTATCCTTAATTTACGGTCGCTTATGGAGATAAGAAGGAGCACGCCATTATCCTCAGCGGCTTTGCCTATCTCCCATTTTTCAAAAAGTTTCACAGCATATTCTTCTATAGTTATGCCTTCAAGACTTGAAACAATCGCGACAGCCACCTCTGCGCCTGTCTCCGCTTCTGTCCTGCTGCAGACATTTTCTATCGTGTTTATCCATCCTGTGTCAAGTGTCCCGGTATAATCATTTACAAAAGAAGCATAATCAGGGTAATTGATATCACAGTATAAAGCAGCCACTGGAGCAAAAAGAAAAGAAAGCCCTGTAATTATAAACAGCAAGACTGCTAAAAAAAATTTAAGGGCTTTCTTTCTCAATATATCTTTAAATAGAAATAAAAACATTATTATACAGTTTAAATCATTGACCTCGTTTGATGCTATGCTGTCTGTTTTTTAATCTTCCAGCTCAAGGTTTACCTCAGGAGCCGTTTCAGCCCCCGGCTGAGCTTCAAAGAATTCCTTGGGTGAAAAACCAAAAAGGCCAGCGACAAAATTATTAGGGAAAAGCCTTATATAAGTGTTGTAATCCCTGACAGATTCGTTATACCTCATCCGTTCAACTGTGATACGATTTTCAGTGCCTTCAAGCTGAGTCATAAGATCCCTTATTGTCTCGCTTGCCTTAAGTTCCGGAGTATCTTCAACCACTACTTTTATATCCCTTATAAGGGAGTTGACCTCACTTGTGGCACTCTCCAGTTGAGTTGGACTCTCTGCGCTGTTGATGCCTGATCTTGCATTTGCTATAGCTTCAAATATATCCTTTTCAAGCTGAAGATATGCTTTGGCGCTGTTTGCCAGATTAGGCACCAGATCAAGCCTTCGCTGATAAACATTCTGCACCTGTGCCCATGCATTTTCAACAGCAGTTTCCTTTGTAACCATATTGTTCCTGCCGCCAAAAATAACAGAAACAGCTATTATTACCAGGATCAGTATCACTACCACTGCTATTATTCCACCAATACATCCCGGTGAAAGCCTTCTTGGCGCTGCCGGCATTGGGCCCTGTCCCTGCCCCTCCGGCTGCTGAGTCTGCATCTGATTGTTTATAATCATTATATTTCCTCCTGATTTGCATATATGTAAAATACAGTGCTATTTCAGTTCCATACAGTACTATTTCAGTTCTTTAATGCTTCTTGCAGACTTTTACAACTGCAGGACGCACAAGAAAGTCATTTAGTTTATAACCTTTCCGCAGCACTTCAAGCACAGTGCCTTCGGGTATTCCTTTCACATCCTCCGTGACCACAGCTTCGCAATCCACAGGGTCAAACTCTTTTCCCTCAGGAGCAATAACTTCCACCCCTTCTTTCTGGAGGGTTTCCATGAGCTTGCTGTAAATAAGCTTTAAACCCTTAAAATAATTATCATTTCCGGCGCCCGGATCACTGTCCATTGCAAGCCCGCTTTCAAAACTGTCTATAACCGGCAGCATTTTTTCAATAAGATCTTTATTAGCCCTTGACACTGTTTCTGCCTGCTCTTTAATCATCCTCTTGCGATAATTATCATAATCTGCATGAAGCCTTTTTAACCTGTCCAGATATTCTTCCTCTATTTTCTTGTAATGTGCAAGCTCTTTTCTTAAAAGCTCAATCTCATCTTTCAGCACTTTCATCTCTGCTTCATATTCAGGCTCAAGTTTGCCTGTTACCTTTGCCGACTTATTCCTTGCTTTAAGAATTTCTTCTGAAATTTCGTCCCCATTTCCTGAACCATGTTTCCTGTCTTTTCTGTTTTCCATTTAGCATTACCTTCCTTTTTTATAATTTAAATCGCGGATTTGGAATCCGGGGAGATTAAGCGTTATTATAATATATATAAGAATATTTCTAAATGAAAGTCTTATCAAACACTATTTTCCATCTGCTGTTTTCTTTCATAAGATATATGTATTTTTTGTAATGACTCGTCTCTTTGTTTTTGTATTTTACATCAAATTCCACAACAACTTTGCTCATATCATTTTCAAAACCAAGATATACTATTCTTTTTATCTCAATGTTTTCAACATCCGAAATTATTTCAGTAAGCTCCCTGAGGTATTTTTCTCTGCTCAATTTTTTTTTATCTTTATTAAGGATAAGATTATCATATATATATACGGAATCATGATTGGAAATTGCATAGATGAAATCAAGCACTGCTTTTTCAGGGTCTGTCTTAAAATAATAAGAGACGTCAAACTTATCGTCATATTCTCTGCAGCTTGAAAGCGCACCTGCTGCCGCCGCAATGATTATCATAAAAATGACAGCTGCAATAAGCTTCAAAACAGGTTTATTTGAATGACCAGGCATTTTAAATAAAAGTCACCGTATATTATAAGCATTATCAATGTGGATATTTCGAATCCTGTAAAAAATCACTTAAGGCTTCGGCTATGGAGTTGCTTATCCCCATCTGATAGTCAGTTTTTAGCAGGTTTTTTCTGTCAGTGTTATTTGAGATAAAAGCCGGCTCTATAAGCACTGCCGTCATCACTGTCTCTTTAAGTATTGTGTAGTTTGCTCCATGCACTCTGCAGTCCAGCACACTCAAATATTTTATAAGATTGTCCTGTATAAGATTAGCTATAACCTTACCCGGAACTGAATATGAGCGCATTCCCTCAAAATAGTAGCAGCTGCTTCCATTTGCATCACCATCACATGAAAACCCGAGATTGAGGCTTACCAGTATATCGGCATTGCTTCTGTTGGCAGTTTTTATCCTGTCTTCAAGGAAAATGCTTGAATTATCTTCTTCGTTTACAGTAACAGAAGATTCTACGCCCGCACGTGTCAGGATATCCCTGCAAAAGCCTGCAACACTTTTACAGATATATATCTTATCTTTGAAATAATTCAAACTTTCAGATGAATCGCTTATATTTTCACCATAATCAAAAATTATCTTAAAGGCTCCTTTTTCCTTTATTTTTAAATATTCTTTTACTGCAGGGTAATTGGATGATTTACGGGAATCTATTATTCTTTTTAAATTATTAAAATGCCGCAGTGTAGAGCCGCCAAGTATTCCATCGACATGTATCTTCATGTTTTTCTGAAATTCAATAAGAGCTTTGTGCGTTTTGTCACAAAAAATCCCGTTTTCTTTATATTTATAAAAGCCCAGTGTCTTTAGCCAGAGCTGAAGAGTCCTTACATCGTCACCCCTGAAGGGCGGATTTTTAAGATAGAGCATCCTGTCGCCGACCCTGTATCCTGCATCAAGCAGTTCCTGCCAGGTCTGTGCATCCACTTTTCCTGTTGCATCTATTCCTCTGTCCTGCTGGAATTTCCTCACTGCATCAGAGGTCGAAGGACCTAACAGCCCGTCGATTTCACCTCTTCCAAGGTCATAGCCAAGCGACTTGAGCCGCCTCTGGACTTCAACTACTTTTGCCCCTGAAAAACCTTTTTTCGATGCCATTTTTTAAAAAACCTTATCCGTCTTCTAAAAAAGAATTATAATCCATTTAAATACTTATCCGCATAGGTTGCAGCAATTGCTCCATCTGCAACTGCAGTTATAACCTGCCTGAGTTTTGTATCTCTTACGTCCCCTGCTGCAAAAAGTCCATGCTGTGTAGTTGCCATTGTTGAGTCAGTTATAATAAAACCATAATCATCAAGTCTGGCAATCCCCTCTACAAGCTGGCTGTTAGCCTTTATTCCTATATATTCAAATACTCCGTCTATTTTCATGCATTTCTTTTTGCCGCTTTTAACATTTTTTAATGATACTTCCTCGAGCCTGTCTCCTCCTGAAAATTTTTCAATGACCGTATCCCATATAAACTCTATCTTTTTATTTTCAAAAGCTCTGGTCTGAAGCATCTTTACAGCGCGAAGCTCATTTCTTCTGTGGACTATGTAGACTTTTTTAGCAAATTTTGTCAGAAATAGAGCTTCCTGTATTGCAGAATCGCCTCCGCCGGCAACTATAACTTCCTTATCATAATAAAGAGCACCATCACATGTTGCACAGAACGATACCCCTTTTCCTATATATTCGCTTTCGCCTTCCACAAAAAGCCTTTCCGGCCTTGCGCCGGTTGCTATTATTACTGCCTTTGATTTAACTTTGAAGTTCTCTCCCTGGCACTTAAACTGATACTCTTCAGGCCCTGTCCTGCCTGTCAGCTTCAGGGAGTCGACCTGATTATATTCGCAGGGTTTAATATTAAATTTTGCACAATGTTCAATAATGTTCTGGATAAGATCATATCCGGAAATATCAGGTTTAAAACCCGGATAATTTTCAATTGATTCTGTTGTGGTTATCTGGCCCCCTGCCATGACCCTCTCATAAATCCTGAAATCGATAGCAGCTCTTACAGAATAAATTGCTGCTCCCAGGCCTGCAGGGCCGGCTCCCACTATAATTAAGTCGGTTTTGATTTCTTCCAATGCTTTCTCCCTGGAAAAATTTACCAGAAAAATTACTTAATAATGACTTAATTTAAAATATGCAATCCATGCTTATTTATATTTCCTGGCTGCATCTTTTATTCTCATCTCAAGCTCTTCTTCGGTCTTTATTGCTGATAGGTCAAGATCAAGGTCCATTAATAATTTTATCAGGGATCGCACTATTTCTGTATTGGCAATTTTATGCCCGCCAGCTTTTTTACATTCAATGCCAAGATTTTCAAGAAAAGACACCATGCTTGAAGGCATAGTGATAGGGACTCTGAAATAATCTTGTTTCTTTTCCATTTACACTCCTTAACATATCATTTTGTATTTTTATATATATGAGTATATATATTAAAATTCATATTGTCAAAAAAGCTATTATTAATACATTTGGAAGATAAAAAATAACAGGAAATCATTATAGAAAGGTTACAGAATTACTGCAAATAAATTAGCCGGCATGGTCCGGGATTTACAAAAAAATATTGCAATGTTTTTACCAATCCGGATTTCTTTGTGGACATTAAAAATTTTATAAATCTCCTGATTTAATCCTGGTCCTTTTTCTTTTTCTTTTAATCAGTACAACACTTACAATAACAATTATTATAATCAATAAACAAATTGCTATTATGGGTATGATTATCGAAAGTATCGATACTGATGTGGAAGTTGCATCTTCTGCAATACTCACAGGAATATTGCCTATTCCTCCAGTTGCCGCTGTAACTGTCGGACGGATTGTCAGGGATTTAACTGCATGTATACTGCCGGAAATGAATAAACCGGCAATTATGGCAAGCACTGTATTTACATGAGAAATATTGCCTAAGCTTGCTGCAAAAACAATGGCTCCGGCAGTAGGT